>DATILK010000453.1:0-2993 GCA_035476555.1 Chthoniobacterales bacterium
TACGTCGGTGGTATTTGACTCGTTAGGCGCGGAGAAGGCGCGGGTGACCGGGAGACCAGTGGCGGCGCCGAGGGCAGCCGTCGCGGCAAGGAATCTTCGTCTATTCATAGTTTATTTTGTTGGTGGATGGTTGTGAAATTCGCGTCAGTTGGCGCGCAGAGCAGTTATCGGGTTCACCAGCGTAGCGCGGCGCGCGGGCATGAAGCAGGCGACCGCGGCCACCGCCAGTAGGACTGCTGCAACGGCGAGAAAGGTCAGCGGATCAGTCGGCGAAACGCCGTAGAGAACTTCCTTCATCAGGCGGACCAGGAAGAGCGCGCCGACAGTTCCGCCAGCCAGGCCGAGCAACACCAGGCTAAGCCCTTGCCGCAAAACCATCGTCAGGACCGCACTGCGGCTGGCGCCAAGCGCCATCCGAATGCCGATTTCTTGCGTGCGCTGGTTCACGGAAAAGGCGAGCACTCCACCGATTCCGGCTGCGGTGATCACGAGCGCCAGTAAGGCGAACAATCCGAGCAGCGCGGCGATCAGAGTTGGCGATGCGAGCGCGCGCGTGCGCACCTGCTCGAGCGTTTCGATGCTGGTCACGGGCTGTTGCGGATCGACGTTACGAATCGCTTCGCGCAGGTCCTGGCGAAGCGCGCCCGGCGCACCGTGGGTGCGGACCACGATCGCGCCGGAGTTCAACGCGTTGCCAGCGCGCAAGGGAAAATGGATTTCATCCTGCGGCACCGCGTCGATCTGCTGCCGCGCATTCGCGACGACTCCGACGATCGTGGTCCAGGTTTGGCCGTTGTCGAATGTGATCCGCTGACCAACCGGATCCTCGTTAGGCCAATAGCGACTGGCGAGTGATAGATTGATGATCGCCACGGGCGGCGACGTCTGGATGTCACCGGAATTGAAGAAGCGTCCGCGCAGCAATGGTTCACCGACCGTCTTGAAATAATCTTCGGTGCTAATCAGGACGAACGCCGCGGCCGAGGCCGAATTCGCCTGCACATCGCGATGCTCGATTGCGAAAGTGGATGGATTATTTGCGAGCCCGTTTAGTGGAATGGTGCCGGAGACGGCGACTGACTCCACGGCGGGCAAGCGGCGGATCTCGTTCAGATTCCGGTCCCAAAAATCGAGGCGTTTCTCGAAGGTGTTGTACTTCGTGAAGTTCAGGCTCAGTCTCGCGACCAGAACGCGATTCGTGTCCACCCCGGAATCGACCTGGTGAAGCTGGACCAGGCTGCGCGCCGCGAGGGCGGCGCCGACGAGCAGCGGGACCGATATCGCCACCTGCCCGATGATGAGCAACCCGCGCAATCTGCCGCCCTGAATTCCCGCGCCGCGCGCACCATCCTTCAGCGTTCCGAATAGCGCTCCGCTCCCGGGCAATCGCGGCCACGATCCGAAGAGAAGTCCCGTGAAGAGCGAGATCGCCGCGGTGAAAAATAAAACCGCTGTGCTGATTCGAATTTCATCCGCACGCGGAAGGAAAGCCGCCGCGTAAACTTTCAACGCATCCAGGCCCCACGCGGCCAGGGCCAGGCCGGCCGCGCCGCCGAGAAACGCCAGCAGCACATTCTCCGTTATCAATTGCTGCAGAATCCTTCCGCGCCCGGCGCCGAGCGCGACGCGCATGGCCAGTTCATGGTCACGCAGGACGAGCCGCGACAGCGAAAGGTTCGCGACATTCGCGCAAGCGATCAGCAGCACGAAGGCAGAAGTGGCCAATAAAATAAAAAGCGGCGTCCGCGATCTTCCGGTAAACGCCTCGGTGACGTTTTGAATCCGAGCGGTGTATCCATCGCTGATTGGATAATTCTGCGGAAACGCACCCGCCAATTCAGCACCGACCCGTTGCGCATCGCCTTGAGCCTGGGCCGGCGTCACCGCGTCCTTCAAGCGCGCGAAGACGTGGCTGATGATTCGGCCGTTGCGATTCGTGAGCACGCGATCCGCGCCACGAAACGGACACGCGGCCGCCGGCATGAAAATCTGGTCGAGATTCGGGAAGGCGGGGAGCGGAGGCAAAACGCCCACCACCGTATGCGGTTTGTCGTTCATCTGGAAAACCTGACCGACCACGTTCGGGTCGCTCCCGAAACTTTTTTGCCAGAAATTGTAACTGAGGAGGAGAACGGGTGCCGCGCCCTGCTTGTCTTCGCCCGGAAGAAACGCGCGCCCCAGCAGCGGTTTGACTCCAAGGGTATCGAAGAAATTATCGGAGACGACGCCGGTCTGAACGCGCTCGGGTTCGGGACGCCCGAGCAAGATGAACCACATCGAGTGATATTCCGACAACGACGAAAACGCGCGATTCTTCTCCCGAAAATCAGTGAAATCGGGGACCGAGAAACCGAAGGAGTCCTGGCCAATTTTCGGCGCCGCCTGGTTTAGAATCACGAGGCGCTCGGGCGCTTTGTAGGGCAGCGGCCGCATCAATACGCCGTGGACCACCGAAAAAATCGCAGTGTTCGCGCCGATGCCGAGCGCCAGCGTCAGAATGACGACTGCGGCAAAGCCGGGATTTCGGCCGAGCCCACGCACACCGTAAGGCAAATCCTGGCGGAGGTGTTCGAAGAAACGAAGGAAACGGTGATTCACAGTTATTTGTTTTTGTTTCGGGATTTGCTCCGGCGGGAGGGCGCACGCAGGAGTGCGAAGTTTCGCCGAAACTTGCTGGGCGTGACGCGGAAGCGTCGGGTGAAAGCGCGCCGGAACGAATCGCGGCCTTTGAACCCAACTGATTCCGCGACGCTGTCGATCGAAGGCTCGCCCGCGGAAAGGCGTCGGCGCGCTTCGTTGAGCCGCAGCGTCTCGACGAACATTGCCGGTGACGAGCCGAAATGCTCCTTGAACCGCCGGAAGAATTGTCGCGGCGAAAGCGATGCCCGGCGGGCCAGGATTTCCACCGACATTTCGGCGGTCGGGTTGTTCGTCATCCAGGCGACCAATTCCGCGAACCGATCGCTGGACTGCGTCTGGAACTGTAACGGTTC
>DATILK010000454.1:0-1999 GCA_035476555.1 Chthoniobacterales bacterium
GAATTCCGCCGTCGCTGCGATGATCCGGTCGAGCCGCGGCACCTGCCATTTCGTGCCGTTGCCGCCGTTGTAGACGATCGCGTCGACTTCTGGGACGTTGAATAGCAGCGCCGATTCCACACGCCGGTCGCGCGCTACGTCAGACACCATCACCGCCGTTCGTATTCCCAGGTTTTCGAGCAAGCGCGCGGTTTCGGCGAGATCGGCGTGGGGCAAGCCACCGCCGTATTTTGACAACACCGCGCCGTCGGCTTGCAAATTCCATTTGACGAGATTGGCAGCGGCACGGCAATGGCGGTCGCGATCGAAGTTGTCCGAGCCTGCGATGGTCGCGATCGTGCCGACGAAATTTATTTCGCGCGCGTGATGGCGGCGGTAGAGATCGAGAATGATCGGATGATTTTGATAAAAATAGGTTTCCGTGCCGCCAAACCAGGAATGCAACGACGGCACGACGGCGCCGTCGAGCCATTCATCGGGATGAAGCATGATCGGCAACATGCCATCGGTGTTGGCGCCGTAAAGAATCGGCTCGTCGACCTCCGGTTTGCGCTGGCGTGAAAAAATCTGTCCGACATAAGCGACGCGCGGCCGACCTTCTCGCGTCTTATCCGCGGGGCTCACGGGCTCGAAAGTTTCCACCGTTGCCGCGGGATGACTGAGCGCAAGCCGTGCTAGCGCGACAGCGACTTTAATGCCGGCCACGCGATAAACTTTTTCGATTGCTTGGCGCGCCAGTCCAGGTTTGGTGTGCGGGATCACCAGCAAGTGCATAAGCGCCGCGTAATCGCTCGCCGCTGCCGGCGCTCCGCTCATCTCCAACACCCGGCCGGTGGCACTGCGCGTCAGGTCAGGAGAAATTTCGGCTAAGACAGATACTGCGGCGCCCCGCAGAACATGTGTCGTTCCGATACCCGCGGTGGTCGCCGCTCCCAAAATGCCGGGAAAATCAGAACCGTTGCCGGGCGCTTTCGCACGCGGTTCGATGACATCGAAGATCGGTCCGGCACGGCACGCTTCGCCGGGGCGAACGATGTCGAAATCGATGCTGACGATGGAGTCGTCCTCGAGAAGCAGCGAACGCAGCACGGCCGGATCAACGGTCAAAACCGTCTCGTCGAGACGTGTCGGAGAACCGAACTGCAAATCGGTGATTGGATGATCCGCCAAAGTTAGCTGCATGGATTCTTACTCTGGCTCGGCTACGCCGAGCAAAATCAATTGCCGCGACTGGCGGAATCTTATGCCTTGGCGCAGAAGCTTGTCAACGCGCGATAAAAGTAAGGTTGTGGGTTCTTTTCAATCCACCATGGGTCTTAACTCGAGAAGTATTCCTTGCCGGCCGGAACCACAACCAAATCAGCATTTGTCATCTCGAACCCTTCGGACAGACTCAGGGTAAACTCCGTGAGAAATCTTTCCCAAACGGAACCATCACCTAAATTGCTCCGGGGCTTTGAGAAAGAAAGATCCCTCACGTTCGTTCGGGATGACAAGAGCTTGCATGTGATTCAAAGCAGATGTTTATCGAGTGAAACCACGTATGACCCCGAGCCCTGAGATTGGAGGGGTTCTGTATGTTTCTCATGAAGCTGAAAGAATGATAATGAACGCTTGCGGACGTATGAAGCCATGAATCGCTTTTCACCAAATCCAAACTCGGCTCATTTGATTCATTGGACCGACTCCGAAGACGACGCCTTTCGAAAAGCGCGCGAACAAGACCGGCCCGTTATGCTTTTTTTGGCGGCGTTCTGGTGTCGCTACTGCCAGCGCATGGACGAGGGGGCGTTTTCCGACCGGGAAAACATGGCTTTGCTGAACGCTTATTTCATCGCGCTCCGAATCGAAAACGCCAAGCGGCCCGACATCGACGCGCGCTATAATCTCAACGGCTGGCCGACGATCGCCTTTCTGACTCCCAACGGCAAACTTCTCGCGGCGGCCAATTATCTCCCCAGCGACGAGTTCAAAGAGTTTTTGCTTAACGTGTACATGG
>DATILK010000455.1:0-6159 GCA_035476555.1 Chthoniobacterales bacterium
GCAGCCAGGAGCACCGCAATCAGGCCGCCGAGCAGATAGGAAATTCCGAACAAGCCATGAAGCGCGACCTGGAGAAGCGCGGCGAGGCTGAGCAAATACCAGCGATGATGGAACCGCACCCAACGCACGACGATCACCACGAGTCCGGCCGCCAGCGTCCACCACGCGCAAACGCGCGCGGCGTGGTGCAGCGCCGCCGGATCGTCGATCGCTTTTCCGGCGCCGATGTCCCAGCCGAGCAACGTCAGGTAAGTCAGGAACAGGATCGCGGCCCAGGCGAGATCGCTGAATGCCGGCGAGGACTGGTCGCGCCGGGCGCGTTTGTCGAGCCATGGAATCAGGCCCCAAATCCCGAACATGATCGCGATGAGAAAGAGGCAGACCTGCGGACCTTCAAGGCCGAAAAGATGCGGCGGAAATTCTTTCAGGAGCTGGTATTCCCAAAGGAAATACCATTCCGGTTTGATCCCGGGATAAGCGGGCGCGAACGGGTCGGCTTTGTCGCCCAGTTCCCAATCCATTCCGGGAATGCCGGGACCGTAGGGGAGAAATACTGCGAGGCTGAGCAGAATCACCAGACAGGCGAACCAGAGAAGGAGATCGCGCAGAGCGAAGCTCGGGAAAAATTTCATCCCGCGCGGCGCGACTTTCTTCCCGAGCGGTGGCGCCATTCCCTGGCGTTGAATGACGAGCAAATGCAATCCGATCAATCCGACGAACGCGAGCGGCAGGATAACGACGTGTCCGGCAAAGAAGCGATAGAGAGTGTTGATGCTTACGTCCGGGCCACCGCGCATGACTTCCAGTAACCAGTCACCGAGCAGCGGCACGCCTTTCACGATGTTCGTACCGACTGTCGTGGCGAAATAAGCGAGCTTGTTCCAAGGCAGAAGATAACCGGAGAACCCGAAGCCGAGTGTGAGCATGAAGAGCAAGTAGCCCGAGACCCAGGTCACTTCGCGCGGTGGTCGATACGCTTTCAGCATCATCGTGCTAAACATGTGGAGCACGAGCGAGATGATCATTAGGTGCGCGCTCCAACTGTGGACCGAGCGAATCAGCCAGCCGAACGGCACCTTCGTCGTGAGGAAACGAATGCTTTCATAGGCAGTCGCTTCCCCCGGCTGGTAATACATGAGGAGAAGCACGCCAGTTATCACCTGGACGATGAAGAAGAACATCGTCACGCCGCCGAGGTAGTACCAGCCCATCCAATGCGAGCCGAGCGGCACCTCCTTGTGTTTGAGGAATTCGAGTAACGGCGTGAGCTGATAGCGCCGGTCCAGCCAGCCGCGTAATCCTCCGCCTTTCGCGGCGGTGTTGATGTCAGGCTCGTTGTTCAGAAATCACGATGCCGCCATCGGGCTGGCGGCGGGCGTCATATTTCAGGAGAGGTTGCGGGGGCGGCCCGGAAACAACGCGGCCGCTGAGATCGAAGCGGCCATCATGGCAGGGACACCACAGAACCGATTGAGCCGGCTGATAAGTGACGGTGCAGCCTTCGTGCGAGCACTTCGCGCTAAAAGCGAAGAGCTGCTGATCGGGCGCCTGCAAAATAATCACGCGCTGTCCGCTCACCGGGACGATCACGAATTTGTTTTGCTCGAGCTTGGCGGCTTCTTCGCGCGTCAAGTGCGTCGGTCCGGTCGGTCCCGTTTGCGGCAGCGGCTTGAGGTAACGAATGATCGGGTAGGCGAAGCTCGCGAGCCAGCCGAGCGCACTGGCGCCTAACAAGAGGTCGAGAAAATGGCGGCGCGTTTTCGGATGGGAAGTGGTGATTGCCTGGTCTTCCATCTCGGCTCGCGTAGATGTTATTCAGCCGGGCCGCGCCGCAGCAAGCGCAGTTGCTGCGCAATTTTTCCGATAATCTGAGCCCGCTATTTCTGCACGCCGCCGGTGTGGCATTCGGCACAGGAAAAATCGGAATAATCGGAATCGATGTGAAAGAAATTGTGGCCTTGAAAGTTTACCTGCTGAAGCTGTTCGCCGTTGCCCTGGGCTAGAATCAAATGGCATGAGCGACAATCGCTCGCCTTAATCGATGCCTTGCCGTCGGCCGTCGTGTGTTTCCCATCGTGACAACGGAAACAACCGTTCCAGTTCTTGTGACCGACGAAATCGGGATGCGAACGCCAGTCGGTTTTGACCTCAGGAAAAAAATTGCTGTGATAAATCTCCGTCGCGACACGGATGATGGGATCCGCCACGGCGGCATCGGGGTAAGCTTCGCGGAGAGACGCGGTGATGCCGTTTTCGGCGTCGGGCGTGGTCTTGTAATCTTTTACCAATGCGGCCACGACTTTCGATTTAACCCAGGGCGTTTTCCGATCGAGCCGGCCAGTGGTGAGAGCGTGATCGACGGCGTCGTTCGGTGTTTGGATGCGATGGGCCGGCCGGCTATGGCAATCCATGCAATCCATCCGCCGGACCTGGTGTTTGGCGGGATCGTCGGTGAACTCGGGCGTGCGATACTCGGTCACTACTCCCTGCGGATTCGTCATGCGAACCCACGAAATCGTTTCGAGATTTTTGTCCGTGGCGATGTATTCGATCTTGTTCGCGATATTCATGTGCCAGTGAATACCGCCCGGTGGCCCATTGCTCAGGTCGCCGCCGCCCACGTTTAAGAGCAGTCGCACCGCGAAAGGGGTGTTGTGTTCGTCGGAAAGGTAGTGCTCATAACTGCGCACGATGTTGCCGACGTAACGCTGTGGCCAATGGCATTGCTCGCAGATGGCTTGCGGCGGGCGCGGGTTCGCCTCACTGACGTAAATGGGCCGCGGGTAATCGTCCCGGATCGCGTGATAAAGCTGCTTTACGCCATTGAGCTTAGTTCGGAAGAACGCTGCTGCTCCTGGGCCGACGTGGCAATCGACGCACTCGACGTTTGCGTGGATGCCATGCTGCGACGTTACAAATTCCGGCTTCATCGGGACGTGGCAGCGCTGGCCGCAAAACTCGACCGATTCGGTATAATGATAGGTCTCGTAACTGCCGAGCGCGGTTACGAACAGAAATGCGGTCGCGCTCGCGGCGAAGATTACCAGGAGGCGGCGATCGCGACGCCGGGAAAGATCGATGCTGATTTTAAGCGGCTCATGCCGTTGCAGGGCCCGGCTCTCGCGGCGCCGCGCCAGGAAGGCTCCGATGATCGCAAGAACGAACCCGAAAAGGAAAAAGAGCGGCGCAACGAGATACGCGAGAATCCCAACGTAGGCGCTGGAATGCGTCGCGAACAGGTCGATCGCGAAGAGGAAAAGAAAGGCGAAGACCGCGCTGGCCGCGATCAGCAAGCCGATCCAACTGATCCAGTTTTGGAAATGACGTCGAAAAGAGCGGTGCGGCTGATCGACCTCTTCCATACGCCTGGGCGTGAGCGAGCGCGCGAGCGCGCCCGCGGCGGATTATTTCTTCAGTCCGCGCACGTAAGCCACCAGCGCCTTGACATCGGCGTCCGAAAGCTTGTCGCCAAAGGCTTTCATCTTGCCACTGCCGCTCTTGATGGCCTTGGTCGCGTCAGCATCACTGAAGCCTTGTTCCTTTGTGTAATTTTTCACGCCAAGTTTTTTGCCCATGGTGGTGGCGCCGCTGCCGTCCTTGCCGTGGCAGGAAGCGCAATGCTGGCTCCAATTCGCGGCGGCATCAGCACCGAACGCGACGCTGGCGCAGAACATCGCGGATGCGATTAACAAAGCAGTCTTACTCAGTTTTTTCATCGTCAGGTCTCCTTGGTTTTCCCTTTCGCGTTCAGTCTGAGAATCAGACCGAGGCGTGGCAATGAAAAAACCTATCCAGTTTTTTAGCAGCGGGGGAATTGGACCTTGGTCCTACTTCTTTCGGGATGCGGGCACAAGCGACGAACGTTGCTCATTTCCGGCGCTTGAAGTAGACGATAAGCAACAGCCCGTGGATCTTTCGACGACATACCTCGGAACGAAATTGCGCACACCGCTTGTGCCGTCGGCGTCGCCTCTTTCCGAGGGGATCGACAAGATCAAGTTAATGGAAGACTCGGGCGCGTCCGCGGTCGTCCTCCATTCCCTGTTCGAGGAACAAATGGAAGCCGCGCCCGGCGCGCAGCCGCCGGAGTTTCGAGTTACTCCGGAAATGTACCTCAAGCATATTGCGGAGGCGAAGCGCGCCGTCGCGGTCCCGATCATCGCCAGCCTCAACTGCACCACGCTCGGTGGCTGGATCCGGTATACGCGCGAAATTACCGAAGCCGGAGCGGACGCACTTGAGCTGAATATCTACAAGATTCCGACCAACCTGAAGGTAACCGGGTCGACGATCGAGAAGGGATACATCGATACGGTGCGATCCGTGCGCTCCACGACGACGATCCCGCTCGCGGTGAAGTTGAGCCCGTACTTCAGCAATTTCGCGAACATGGCGTCGTCCTTCGATGCTCTAGGCGCGGACGCGCTCGTCCTCTTCAACCGATTTTATCAACCGGATATCGACTTGGAAACGATGGATGTGACGCCGAATCTTACCCTGAGTGTTCCTACGGACATGCGCCTGGCGCTGCATTGGATCGGCATCTTGTTTGGAAAAATCCGCGCGAACCTGGCTGCGACCAGCGGGATTTACCAGGCGACGGATGTAATCAAGATGATCGCGGCCGGCGCCGACGTGACGATGTTATGCAGCGCGCTGATGCGCCATGGCATCCAGCATATTCAAAAAGTGGAGATGGAAATCGTGGCCTGGCTGGAAAAGCATAACTACAAATCGCTCGGCGAAATCAAAGGCGTCCTCAGCCAGGAAAATTGCCGCGACCCGAGCGCGTTCGAGCGTGCGCAATACGTGCACGGCCTTTCCAGTTACACCTCGTTGTTCCCGCTGAGGCGTTGAGTCTCAGCCAGTAGCGGAGATTTCGGCAACTTCGAGACCTTCGTACGTCTCCGCCACGATTTGATCGACCACCGCTTTCGTGTCCTGCGTTTTCTCCCAGACGGCAAGCTGGCGGTCCGCTCCGGTTCCCTCGCGCAGGATCTTTTCTATGTGCTGCATTTCGCGTCCGCTTCCCAGCTCGTCGACTTCCGGCGCGATGAATTCCAGGATTTCGTGGATCAAAGTGCGCGTGTCCACTTCCTGCTTGCGTCCGAAATCAATCAGCTTCCCATCCAATCCGTAGCGCGCTGCCCGCCAGCGGTTCTCGTCGATCACGCGCCGGGGATAAATTCGGAACGAAATATTTTGCCGGAGTAACTTGTGGAGCTTGACCACGACCGCCTGCATCATCGCGGCCAGGGCGATCGTGTCGTCCACCCCGGACTGCGCGTCGCAAATTCGAAATTCGATCGTGTTGAAAAAAGGATGGAGGCGAACGTCCCACCAGATCTTTTTCGCGTTATCGATGCAATTGGTCGAAACCAGGAGCTCCAAATAGTCTTCGTATTCGGAAAGGCTTTCGAAAACATCGGGGATACCGGTCCGCGGAAAACGCTCGAAGATGTTACGGCGATACGCCTTGAAGCCGGTATTCTGGCCGAGCCAGAAGGGCGAATTCGTCGAGAGGGCGTAGATGTGCGGGAGAAAATAACGCGCCTGGTTCATAAGCTGGATCCCTTCTTCGCGATCCGGGATTCCGATATGGACGTGCAAACCGAAAATCAGATTGGCGCGCGCGATCTGCTGCAGGTCGTTCACGATCGTGGCGTAGCGCTCGCCCGAAGTGATCAACTGATCCATCCAGTGCGAAAACGGATGCGTGCCGGCGGACGCGATTTGGAGACCGTCCCTGCCTGCGAGCCGCGCCAGCTCGCGACGCAGCCCAACCACTTGCCGCCGGGCATCAGCAACATCCTGACAAATCTCCGTGCCGAGCTCGACGACGGATTGATGCATTTCCGGTTTCACCTGTTCCTTCAGGATCATTTTTCCGTGAGCAAGAATTTCCTGGATGTGGGAACGCAGCTCGCGCGTTTCCGGATCGATGATCTGGAATTCCTCCTCGATGCCGAGGGTGAAAACGTGATCGTTCATCGGTCCGGCAGGCAGCGCCTTGTCGCTATTTATGCGAGACGAGTTTGGTTCGAGCTGCGTCGAGACGGCGGACCATGACTTCGCTCAAGCGCTTATGCAGCTCGTGGCTAAACGTCAGATCGTCATCCCGATGCTGCCGCAAAAGCAGACCGGAAAAACAAATCGCCG
>DATILK010000456.1:0-2949 GCA_035476555.1 Chthoniobacterales bacterium
ACAAGGCATCTGCCTCCAGGAAGATTCGCGACGTGAAGGGCAGGAACGGCGTCGTCGTGTTCTGTTCGAGCGCTGTCAATAGAGCGACACCGAACATGCTGACCGAAACGCCAACGCTGGTGTCGCGGGAACCATTTCGGCGAATAGCAACGATCGTTAAAGTTTTGAGACCGGGAACGGTCGGTGTGTATGACAAAGAGCTTGTGGTCAGGCAGTCATATACGATGCGGCGGACAGCCACGCCGTCTTCATCCAACTCGATTCCGACGATGTCAGTGGACGTCGCTGCTTTCGGAGGACTTTGGCAATAGTCGGGTTGATCGAAAATAAGGTAGAACACTTCAACGTCTCCTTGGCCGATCTGATGTCCAAAATGCGACGTGGGAGTCACAGTCTGTGGCGTGGGGACTTGCGATGTCCTGATGCGGTCGATCACAGGCGGAGCGAAGGTGGTCTGCGCCCCGGCAAAAATCGGATGCAGAATCGCCGCGCCGACCAGAACCATGAGGGCGAAATGAGAGAGTTTTTTTTGATTCACGGAGCGTGAGCGGCGGGTGCGGATGTTCTCAGCAAACGTCAATCTACGCAAGCAAACGTTTTTCCGTTTTCAGCGTCCCAACATTACTTTCCGGAGCCGGCATTTTGCGCCACGGTGTTGAGGTCGTTGATGCTGCCGTCGGTGAATAAAATGAGGTTGCCGTTGCCGTGGACGCTGCCGGTTTCGATGAACCATGGTTGCTTTGGCCATTCGTGGGCGGTCCCGGGTTTGTCGTCGAAGGTCGTCGCGAAATAATCGATGCGCGCGACGTCGGGCGTGGAGTAATCGGGATTATCGAGGCCGCTCTGGATGGTCGGGCAGATCCAGGTCTTCCGCGGCACGCTGAACGGTTCGAGCGCGGCGATCCAGGCATTCGCGTAATTTTCCGAAGCATCGCCGACGACCGGCGGATGGATCTGCGGCCAGATGTCGTTGTTCTGTTGCAGGTAAAGACTCGCACCCACGCCGAGATTCTTCAGGTTCACCGTGCATTGCACGCGTTGCGCACGCTGGCGGAAATTTGAAGTTATCGGGACCGCAAGAACCGCGAGAATTGCAACGATCGCGATGACGATAACGAGTTCGAGCAAGGTGAAGCCGCGACGGCAACTCGGCTGCGGGATCACAGAGTCGCAGCGCGGTCGGCGTTAACCGCCGGTGCCAGTCGGCGCGGTGTCGGATTGTTTGTATCCGGAGACGGTGAGCGAAAGAATGTCGACGATGACGGGGTCGCCGTTCGCAGCGACGTGGCCTTGCGCGATGTTCAACACAGCTGTGCCCTGCATAATCGTGCTCGCAGTCCCAGTGCTCTTATTTTTCGTGGAAGAGACGGTGCTAATCAGCGGGCCGTTTGCGGTCGCGGTGACAGCAATGGTGTCGATGTGAGTCGTGCCGTCAGAGTCGGTCACGAGTGTCGAAAGATTGTAATTGAAGGTCGCATTCAGGACGCCTTTGATGGACGCTTTCGTTGGATCGGCTGTGGCTGTAATCGTGCCGCTGAACACGCGACCGCGAGCGAACATGACGAACGGGCCCGTCGCGTTGCCCGTCTTGGGAACGCCAATCGAATAGACGCCAATGCTGTTGCTCGAGCTCGGAGTCGTGGGATCAAACGCGCCCTGCATGACGCCGGCAAAACTTCCGACAAGATTTGTGCTGGCCGGATAAGGCGGTCCGCCTTTGAGGGCGAATGTTTCCGTGGCGGTGAGAACTAGACAGAGGAGGGAAGCGAAGAGTGCTTTCACGATTTGGAAATTAGCGAATCGCGGCAAAGGCCGTCAATTCGAAAAGGAAGATTGCCTCACACCAAGGACGCGAAGGTTCACAACGTCGGAATAAGGCTCTGTTCCTTTGTGATCCGTTGTGGACTTTGTGTGAGATTTGGCTGGGTCAGCGCGAGACCCACTTCGGACTGATGCCGTTTTGGCCGACGATGACGGGCAGCTCGTCCATCATGTACTGCGTCTTGCCGATCACGCCCCACATCGGGACGCCGGTCGCGGCGTAAAACTTTTTCGACATGCTCTCGCCGGTGTGGCAGCCCCAGCTTTTCGCGAACGCGTTCCGGCCAAAGTCGCGGCCGCTGATCTGGCGCAGCTCATCTTCGTGCAGCCACGATTTGCAGGCGCTCTCGATGTTGCTGCTGTAGTCGAACATGAAGCATTTCGCGTTGGAGTGTCCGAAGTACTCGAAGTCGACGACCTTAAACGTATCGCGCGGCTGGCCGTTGTTGAGGTAGTTGATGACCTCGTTGCCTTTGTCGAAATAAACGAGCTTCAGGTTGAACTTCTCGCGGACGGAATCGATGAAGGCGAACAGATCCATTTTTTCCTGAACGGCGCGGTCCTTGTAACCTGGACGGTAAACGAGCCAGGTGATCTTCGCGTCCGGGCTGGTCGCGCGGATTTGCTCGGTCCGAATGCGGGCGGCCCGAATGAAATTCGCCCACCAATGATCGTGCGGCTGAAGTTTATATTTCTCCCACATCATCAGGGAAGGACCGCCAACGAGGAGGACGTATTCGCCGTTCGCCGGAGCGGCAGCGGCGGGAGCCTGGCGGGCGACAAAAAGAGCCAGCAAAATGAGGAGCGGGAGCAGTCGTTTCATGGCGAAATCTCGGGAGCAGTATTTATGCTGAGATCGGGTTCTGCGCAACTCGGAGACGGTCATCTCCGATTGAGATCATCAGCATTCTTCTCGAACGAGATCTTCCATCGTCTGGCGGCGCCGGATGATCGACGCGCGGTCGCCGTTTACCAGCACCTCCGCCGGCAGCGGCCGCGAGTTGTAGTTCGACGCCATCACAAATCCGTAAGCGCCCGCGCTCATGAGCACGACGAGATCGCCTTCGCGCAATGCCGGCAGCTCGCGGTCCTGCGCGAAAAAATCGCCGCTCTCGCAGACGGGACCGA
>DATILK010000457.1:0-5275 GCA_035476555.1 Chthoniobacterales bacterium
CGCTTAATAATGGCGTAGCCGTTGGTGATAACGACTGGTTTGCCGTCAGCGCCGATGAAAGTGATCAGGGTCTCGTTGCCGCGCTCGTCATAGACGGATTCCCAGGCATGGTTGCCATCTCGATGGAGTAATGGCTCGCCATTGACGCCGTGGTAGCTCTGGCGCGTCTTTCTTCCGACCGCGTCAAACTTTGCACTGATCGAAGCATAACCGGCTGCAACCAGGGTAGGTTTTCCATCGAGTCCGAGATAGGTAGTGGAAACGGCGTTGCCATGTTCGTCGTATTGCAGCGCCCAGGCGTGGTTGCCGTCGCGATGCAAGACCGGCTCATTCTTCACGCCATGGTAAGTCATGCGGGTCACTTTGCCCTGGCCATTGTAAGTGGAACGAAAGATAGCGACGCCGTTCCCAAGCACCGTCGGTTTTCGATCGAGCCCCATATAGATGGTTGCTGTCTGGTTACCCCGGTCGTCGTATTCGGCTTCCATGCCGTGATATCCATCCTTATGCAAAACTGGTTCGCCGTTCGCGCCGTAGTAAGTCGTCCGAATCGATCGTCCAAAGGCGTCCTGTTCGTCCTTCGAAAGATACCAGCCATCCTTTACCGGCATCGGCTTTAGATCTGGACCGATCGAGTGAACCTCGCTCATCCAACCCTTGTCGTTATAGGTAATGACGAGACCGCAGTTACCCGCGTTATCGATCATGTTTTTCCCATCGGCATCGATGGAGAGCAGCTGGGTGACCTGGCCATTCGAGTTATGGCCGATAGCCTGGCCGTAAGCGCCGTCGGGCCCGGTTGCCGGCAGGTTCTTTCCGTCACGGTAGGTGAGGCGATCTTCCCATCCATCCTTATCGTAATGAATTGAAACGTATTCAGCCTGGGAGCTAGGTTGGAGCTGCGGAAACCCGTCCGGCCCGACAAAGCGCGCAAGCCGAGTATCGGCTGGTCCGGAACCAGGTGGCGAATAGACAAAGCCAAAGACCATGTGACCATCCAGATCCAAGGCACGCTCGTAAATGATTTCACCGTTGGAATTGGAAACAAACTCCCATTGGCAAACATTCTTGAGCCCCAGTCGCTCTGCGCGTCTTTGCGTTTCGCTGCCTTCGCTCTGGCTGCTTTCCGCATCCCGCCTCCAAAGATAGGTGCCGACGGTGTGATTGGTCGTCGGCTTGAGGCGCGAATCGAGCGCTATCATGCGAACGGCTGGTTTCCATCGAAGTCGCCAACCGTCCCAGGTGATTCCCTTGCGCACGAATAGAAAGGAGACGGCATGATGCCGCGCGTCCGCTTCCGAGATGGGAATGACTCCGATCGGGAACCCATTACGCTTGCTGAACTCGGTATAGTAGGCCTTGTGTTCCTGAACAAAGAGGTAGTAACCGCCCCAAAGCGTGCCTAACAAGGCGAGACCCAGCGCGCACGCTACCGCAAGGGTAAGGCGTTGCTTTCGTCGTTGCGCGACTTGTTCGGCGCGGAGTAACTCAGCTTGAGCCAGAGCTTCACGAGTAAGGCGGGAGTCCCGGCTGGCTTTGATGACGGGCACCAGGACATCGTGAGTAAGCTCGACGCGCCGCGTGTGATGGCGATCTTCGTAAGCGAGGAGGCGGCGGTTGACCAGCTCATTGAGAACCGGCAGCGTGACGTCGGGCCGAGTCAGCGCGTCGTCGAGCGCCGCGCTATTGCGATGACCACTGGCCGTGAGGAGCTCGTCCTCGATAAAGAGGCGGACGTTAGGCGAGAAATCGGCCAGCGTTCTAAGATAGAAGTCCTCAAAGATCTTGTGCTGCTCTACGTCGAGCAGGTCCGGCGTGATCTTGGCCTCCGCCCCGCGAGCCAGCCGGCGCTCGTTCAACTCCCGCAGAACCAGACTGAGCAAGGCCGGCGCGACTGTCATCTCCTCCGCGTCCGGATCGCCGCCAGCGACGTAGCGCACGATGCGATCTTCCACTCCTGGCGCGAGCAAAGGCGCGCCGAGCGCGATGACCTGCCTCGCCTGGCGTTCGCCCATCGGCAAAAGACGCAACCGATTTTGGCCGAGCGCGCGAAAATAGGAGCGAATGCGATCCAGGTCCGCGAGATAATCTTCACGCATCGCCAGGAGGACTTTCAACGGCGCGGGCTTGAAGTTGAAACCCTTGACGCGCGCCGGATCGTCGCGCAACGCGGCCGGCGGGCGGTTCTCAACGAGATCGGCAAATTCTTCAATGAAAGCCGAGGCCCGCGCCGTGCGCGCGGGCGTTTCGCGGGCAAGGGTGAAAAATTCCTCGAACTGGTCGAACGCCAGGAAGGGCGTGACGAGATCGTTCCGCGCGCTCCAGAAATGATTTCCTTCGCGATGGAAATATTCCCACAACGTCTCGTTAGGCCGCGGCAATGGCGCCTCCACCCGCGCGGCCCGGGCCGCGGCGCCGATCGCGTCCACGATCTGATGGGAGAGCGGTGGCGCGCTTTCCAGGTAATCGAGCCGAATCGGCACTGGCAGAATATTTTCCTCGCGCAACGCCGGGAAGAGTCCGGCCTGGACGAGCGACGTCTTTCCCAGGCCCGACACGCCGTAGAGCAGGGTGAGCGTGTCGCGCCGCACGAGCCGCAGCAAATCTTCGATCTCATCGCCGCGCCCCGCGAAGAAAGTGCGATCGCCTTCGGTAAACGAGGCCAGCCCGATCCACGGATGTTGCGCGTCCGCCCGTTCGCCTAACCCGCCTTTGCCCGGGACGGGCTCCGCCGTGGCGAGCGAGTCGTTCATTGGGCCGCGGCCTTGAGCCGCCGTTCGCGCACGATGTCCGTCAGCGCCTTGATGAATTCCGGCTTCGCTTCCCCACCCTGCGCGCGCGTGTAATGGAATTCGCGAAAGCCACTGAAGCTCACCGCATTCTCCGGGGTATCATCAACGATCACCGGATGAATCAGGCGCGCCGTCGCGCGGTCCATGTCGCGCAATCGCTCCAGGGCGCGGTTCCATTCGCGAATGAAAATGCCTTCGTCGCGTTTGTTGGTGTTCGCGGAAATGACTGGAACGAAAACGTCGCAGGTCGCGATATTTTGCTCGATCACCGGCCACCATGGATCGCCCGAGCCGAGGCGTCCCTTGTCGAACCAGACATCGAGCCCCGCACTGCCCAGGCTGTTTTGCAGACGCTCGACCGAGGCCACGTCCTGGCTCGCGTAGCTGACAAAAACAGCCGGCGCTTTTTGCGGGACCAACGACGCGTGCACTTCCGTCGTCGTCGCCGGTTTCTCTCCGAACGCGTCCCATTTTTCCGCAAGCTGATCGACGAATTCGATCGGGTTAGCAACGCCGAATGACTTCGTTTGCGGGCTGAAGTTCTCCAGGAAATCGCGCAGATGCGCATCGGAAACCACCACGCCGTCCGCGACGAATTCCCGCGTTTCGTTCCCGGCGTAGAGTCGCTCGCGCCGGCTCAGCCGGACGAAAAAGCGCGCCAGCCAGTCGGGATGCGCGTTGCCGATGAGAAGGAGCCGTTTCGTGCGGAGCTCGTCGAAAAGATTCGCGAGCCGGTCGGACATCGATTCCTCGTGCAGCTTCCAGATGAACTCGAGCGTTTCTTCATCGATCAACGCGCTATCCGGGATGCCGGAAATTTTTCCAAAAAGATGGAACACGAGCCGATTCGGCGAGCGCGCGTAATCGCGTGGGATATCGCAAAGCGTGGAGTTCGGCGCGTAAGCAAAGACATGGTCGGCCGGCGCGCCGATCGCTTTCGCCAAAAAGGAATCCACCGTTGTGCTGACGAACAATCGCAGCGGCGCGATCGAGACCAGCTTCTGTAACGGTTCCGGAACGGGAACCTGGCCTTGAACTTCGGCGAGGATCTCGAATGTCTTGACGTTGACGTCGTCGCGCGAATTTCGCCGGCTCGCGTTGAGATAGGCGGCGACGACCTGGTCGAGGCTCAGGCACGAGCCACAGTCTTCGATTTCCAATTCCTTCGCGAGACGTTGCGCCAGATATTCGTAAAGCAGCTGCGACTTGCCCTCGATCTCGATCCGCAACAGATCGCGACCGACGATCGGGATCACCACGCCCTTCGCAATGGATTGGAGCAATTTGCTCCACTGTTTCGAATCGTCGTTCACAGCGGTGCCGAGATTGTCAGGACCGCGGAAAAATCGCAACGCTGCGTTGTAGCGACGGCTACAACAAACGCTTTCCTGTTGCATTCCGCTTCGAGAATCGTTCTGCTTCGCAAGCGCAAATAATCGCTGCCAGCCGAACTAACCCGGAGTCGTCATGAACAACAACGAGGAATTGAGCGAACAAAAACGGCCTGAGCTTACCATCCGCGGGCTGATCATCGGAATCTTCATCACGGTGGTCTTCACCGCGGCCAACGTTTACTTCGGTCTCAAGGCGGGCCTGACCTTTTCCACCTCGATTCCGGCGGCGGTGATTTCAATGGCGATCCTGCGCAATTTTCGCAACGCCACTGTCCAGGAAAACAACATCGTCCAGACCGTCGCTTCCGCGGCCGGCACGCTCTCCTCGATCATCTTCGTCCTGCCCGGTCTGATCATGATCGGTTGGTGGACCGAGTTTCCTTTCTGGATTTCGTTCATCATCTGCGCGCTCGGCGGAATCCTCGGCGTGATGTATTCCATCCCGCTCCGCCGCGCCCTGGTCACCAATTCCGACCTCCCGTATCCGGAAGGCGTCGCCTGCGCCGAAATGCTCAAGGTCGGCACCGGCGATAAGCAACAGGCGGATGCCGTCGAACAGGGACGGGCCGGTCTTCTGGCGGTATTGTGGGGATCAATTGTTTCGGCTGCGTTTGCGGTGATCGTCGCGACGCAACTCTTCGCCGCGGACGTCGCTCAAACTTTTCGGATCGGCCGGCGCGACGCGGTGAGCGGTTACGATTTCAATCTTTCGTTCGCGCTCTTTGGCGTAGGTCATCTGGTCGGTCTTTCGGTCGGGATTGCGATGCTTGTCGGCGCATTTATCGGCTGGGGATGGGGCGTTCCGCATTACTCACAAATGGCGGCGGACTTGATTCACGCTGGAGTAACCACTCTGCCAAAGTCGATGGTCGCCGCGATTGGGTCGGGCACGCCGTCCGCGATTACAGGAGCAGCCTGGAGCAATTATGTGCGTTACGTCGGCGCGGGAGCCATCGGGGTTTCAGCCATCTGGACATTGTTAAAACTGGTGAAGCCGGTCGTGCAAGGCCTCGCCGGGGCGATGGCCGCGAACCGCGCTCGCAAAGCCGGCCAGGCTGCCAGCCTGCCAATCACGGAGCGCGATATTCC
>DATILK010000458.1:0-1512 GCA_035476555.1 Chthoniobacterales bacterium
CTTCCTATCCGCCTGCAATTGCGCCCATGATGAAGAAAGGCTCGCGACCGGCGACGATCGCTTCCGGCAATGGCGTGTCCGGCGATTCGAGCGACAGGTCTTCGCCGCAAACAAAGAAGCGGACCATCGGCCGGCGCTTAAAGGTGCCGTGATCGCGGATCGTTCCCTGGAGCATCGGATATTTTTGCTCAAGCGCGTCGAGCACGGAACGGATCGTGGCCGAGCCATTCAGATCGAGCTGCACTTCGTCACCCACGCGCGCGAGCGTGCGAAGATGATGCGGCAAAACCACGCGAATCATTTCAGCGTTTGCACTTCCACGGACAACACAGCCGGCAGATCGCGCACGATCGGCTTCCAACTGTTTCCCGCATCGGGCGAGCAATAAACCTGGCCGCCGGTCGTTCCGAAATAAATCCCGCACGAATCGAGCGAGTCCACCGCCATCGCGTCGCGCAGCACGTTCACGTAACAATCCTTCTGCGGCAGACCGTTCATCAGCTCTTCCCATTCATTGCCGCCGCTCCGGCTGCGGTAGACGCGCAGCTTCCCGTCGAGCGGAAAATGTTCCGAGTCGCTCTTGATCGGGACGACGTAAATCGTGTCGGGCTCGTGCGCGTGAATGTCGATCGGGAACCCGAAATCGGTCGGCAAATTGCCGCTCACTTCGCGCCACGAATCGCCGGCATCGTCGCTCCGCATGATGTCCCAATGCTTTTGCATGAACAAAACATTCGGCCGCGCCGGGTGCATCGCGATGTGATGAACGCAATGGCCGACCTCCGCGTTCGGATCGGGAATGTATTGCGAACGCAAACCGCGGTTGATCGGCTTCCAGCTCTTGCCGCCATCATCGGTCCGAAACGCGCCGGCCGCGGAAATCGCGATAAAAATTCGCTGCGGATTTTTCGGGTCGAGGAGAACAGTGTGAAGACACATTCCTCCGGCGCCCGGCTGCCAGCGCGGCCCGCTCTCATGTCCCCGCAACGCCGGCAGCTCTTTCCAATTCTGCCCGCCATCCCTCGATTCAAACAAAGCCGCGTCTTCCACGCCGGCATAAACATGATTCGGATCGGTCAACGACGGCTCGAGATGCCAGACGCGTTTGAATTCCCACGGATGCTGGGTGCCGTCGTACCACATATGGGTCGTGAGCGGCTTTCCGGTTTCCGGTGAAACATCGTAGGCGAATTTGTTGCTCTCGCCTTTCGGCATTCCGTCCGGCCCCGTCGTCGGCTCGCCCGGCGCCAATCCGGGTTGGAACCACGTCTTCCCGCCGTCATCCGATCGCTGAATGATTTGCCCGAACCATCCGCTCGTCTGCGACGCATAAATCCGGTTCGGATCCGCCAGCGATCCCTTGAGGTGATACATCTCCCACCCCGCAAAATGCGGCCCGTCGACTTTCCAGTCCTCGCGTTTCCCATCCGAAGTCAGAACAAACGCACCCTTCCGCGTGCCCACCAAAACTCGTACTCCGCTCATAATGAATTTCTAACCGCGGATCACGCC
>DATILK010000459.1:0-2658 GCA_035476555.1 Chthoniobacterales bacterium
TCAGATTTCTTCGATTTTTTCTTTTCTTTCGGCGCGCTCTTTTCTTTCGAGACGGCCTTCTCTTTGGGCGCTGGAATCACGAGCTTCTGGCCGATCTTCAATTTGTGGGCGTCCTCGATGTCGTTCGCGGCCAGCAATTGGTCGGACGTGATCTTGAACTTCTTCGCGATCGAGACCGGCGTGTCTCCTTTTGCCACGACGTAAGTTTTCTTGTTCGTCTCTGCTTTCGGTGTGTTCTCGGCGGCGGGTTTAACCGGAATTGCTTTCCGCTCTTCCTTCACAGGCGCCTTGGCCGATTCCTCTTTCGCCTTCGTTGTTTCGGCGACCGGAACAGTTGTGGTTGTCTTCTGCGCGACGGTCTTCGCTGTCGAAACCGGAGGCAGCACGCCCTGCCTGCTCTTAATCGTGTTGAATGCGATAATCCCCGCGACGGCAACCACGTGGAGCACGAGCACGATGAGCAACGCGCGAGACAACTTCATGTTGGGCTCGGACATCTCCTCGTAATCCATCTCGTCGGGAACGCCGAGGCCGCGGCGCGCCGTCGTGGCGCGGAGTTTTTTCGAAGGGAAAAGGCTGGGTAATCTCATGGTTATTTTGGAAGCGCGTGCACTAGGGTGCGAAATTGATCGCCGCGATCGGCGTAGCTTTTGAACATGTCGAAAGAAGAAGTGCCGGGAGAAAAGAGAACGACTTCACCGGGCTGCGCGACCGCGTGCGCGCGCTCGACCGCATCGGCCAACGAATCCGCGATTTCGCATGAGACCGCGTCCTTCCAGTCCTGGCAAATCCGCGTCGCCATTTCACCAATCAGAATGACGGCGCGCGATTTTTCCGCGACGAGCGAGCGCAAAGTTTCGAAGGTAAATCCCTTGTCTTTCCCGCCGGCGATCAGAATCACTTTCCGGTTCTGGGCGAGCAAAGCTTTCTCGACCGCGTCGAGATTGGTCGCTTTGGAATCGTTCACGTAAACCACGCCGCCGAGTTCGCGGACGAATTCGCAGCGGTGCGGGCGCGGCAGATAGGTTTGAAGTGGCGGGACCATTTGCTCGAAGCTCAATCCGCGCGCCAGTCCCACGGCCAGCGTCGCCATCATGTTCTCGATGTTGTGCGCGCCGCGCAGTTTCGTGTCGGCCATGCGCAAGACCGGCTGGTTCTCGTAAACGATGAATCCTTCTTCGAGGCGAAAATCCGCGCGGTTGGTGTAGGCGCTGAACGTGACCGGCCGCGCCTTTATTTTCGGAAGCGACTCGCCGGCGTTGATCACCGCGACGTCGTCCGCCATTTGGTTCTCGAATATTCGCAGCTTCGCGGCGCGATACTCGGCGACCGACGGATAACGATCGAGATGGTCCGGTGCGAAATTCAGCCAGACGCTGACGGACGGACGAAAGGTCTTGATCGCCTCGAGCTGAAACGAACTGACCTCGACGGTGAGAACGTCGAGATCGCGATCTTCGAGCGCGACTTCGCAAAGCGGCTTGCCGATGTTGCCGCACGCGATCGTGCTCTGGCCACACGCGTTCAACATTTGCGCGAGCAATTCCGTCGTCGTGGTTTTGCCGTTGGTTCCCGTGATCGCGACAACCGGCGCGTCCACGCAAGTCCAGCCGAGTTCTAGTTCGCCAATTGTCGCGATCTTGCGCGATGAAAAATTTTTCGCGAGCGGCGAGGCGGGATCGATTCCCGGGCTTAGCACGATGAGATCGAATGGCGACGAATCGGTTTCGGCGACGGCGCCCGTCCGGACCGTGACGCCGCGCGAGCGCAAATTATCGAGCGTGGACTTGAGCAGCTTCGCTTCGTCCGCGCTGTCGAGAACGGTGACTTCCGCTCCTTCGTTTCGCAGCAACAGCGCGGCCGCCGTTCCACTCAAGCCCGCTCCCAGAACGGCGACGTTTTTTCCAGAATACTTCATCGCAGTTTCAAGGTGGCTAATCCGAGCAGGGCGAAGATCGCGGACAGAATCCAGAACCGGACGATGACGGTGTTTTCCTTCCAGCCGCGCAACTCGAAGTGATGATGGAGCGGCGACATCGCGAAAATCCGTTTTCCAGTCAGCCGGAAACTCAGCACCTGAAGAATCACGGAAGCCGCTTCGAGAACGAACACGCCGCCGACGACCGCGAGCAGCAGTTCCTGTTTACAGCAAATCGCGATCACTCCGATGGCGCCACCGATCGCGAGCGCGCCGGTGTCGCCCATGATGACCTTCGCGGGATGACAATTGAACCAGAGAAAGCCAAGCCCCGCGCCGACGAGCGCCGCGCAAATCACGGTCAGCTCACCGGTGTAGGGATAGAATGGGACCTGCAAGTATTCGGCGATCCGAAAATTCCCGGCGGCGTAGGAGAGCAGCGCGTAAGCAAACGCGACCGTAATCGTACAGCCGATCGCGAGACCATCGAGTCCGTCCGTCAGGTTCACCGCGTTCGACGAGCCGACAATAATGAACGCGAAGAAGACAATGGTGAACCAACCCATGTTCGGCACGACGGGGATCTTGAAGAACGGCAGATACAACGAGCGCGCCTGGACTTCGATGAGCGGGTTCGTGAGAAAAACGGTGGCGACGATACAGGCGAGCGCGAGCTGGAAAACCAATTTCAGCCGGCCGCTGATTCCGCCGGAGCTTTTCTTCGTGACCTTGAGGTAATC
>DATILK010000460.1:0-1607 GCA_035476555.1 Chthoniobacterales bacterium
TCCTTCCACATCAGCTCTTCGGTGAAGTCGGGCGCCGGCGCGATCAAGACGAGGCCGGCGAGCGAGGCGCGAGGGGCCGGACGAGCGGCGATTTCGCGCGCCAGCAACAGCGCCATCCAGCCCCCCATCGAGGAACCGATCACCACCTGGGGTCCGTCGCAAAAGTCCTCGAACACCGCGACACTCTCTTCCAGCCAGCGCCCGATGGTGCCGTCGACAAAATCGCCGCCGGATTCGCCATGACCGGAATAATCGAACCTGACGCACTCGCGATTTTGCGTCTCCGCCCACGCGTCCAACGCCAGCGCCTTGGTGCCCTGCATGTCGGACTTGAAGCCGCCGAGCCAGAACAACCCCGGCGAGCCGCCGGCGCGGGCGCGGACCGCGATTCGGCGCGTTTCGTTCGCGTTTCCGACCTCGATGAAGCCGGGATTTTGTTCGATTGTCGCGGAACTGGTCATGGATGGGCACTTTCGGTTTGTTCTGTTTGAGTGAGCCGGAGCGGTCCGTCAACGAAGCACCGCCGATACCGCCGATCTTTGATCCCTTTACCGCAAGCGGCAGACTTTTCCTTTGAGATTTCGGATCGATAAAGCCCGGCTGGAATCACCGCCTCGCTGTAGAGGCCAGCAAATCTCGAAAAACGGCACCCGCGTTAGCGCCGCTTGCAGAGCGCACCTGCTCGCTTTATCTGCGGTCGTGAACCATTTACGAGGAACGGCGTTGTCGGCGTGGCCAAAATGCCTCGCATTTGATGCTTTTTTTGTCGCTGCGACGCCACTTGGCTTGCCCGCGAAGCTTTAATCCTTCAAACTACAATCTTCGTTCACAACTTTGGAGAAGTACCCATTCGCCGTCCCAACAGAGCTCCGCCCGCTGCTACCAAAGACGGGCCGCGTACCAATGATGAAATCCGCAACGCACAGGTCCAGCTGATCGATCAGAACGGCACCAACCAGGGCACCGTCGAGACGATCCTCGCCATCAGGATGGCGCTCGAAGCCGGCATGGACCTGGTGGAAATCTCGCCCAATAACAATCCTCCCGTTTGCAAGATCATGGACTACGGGAAATTCAAGTATTCGGCGCAAAAGAAAGCGGCTGAAGCCCGCAAAAAGCAGAAGATCGTCGAGATCAAGGAGATCAAGCTCCGGCCGATGATCGACGACCACGACTACGACGTGAAGATGCGCGCCATGCAGCGCTTCTTCGAAGAAGGCGACAAGGTCAAGGTCACCTTGCGCTATCGTGGCCGTGAAATGGCGCATCAGGAAATCGGCACCAAGCTTTTGGACAAGGTCAAAAGCGATGTCGCGGAGTTCGCCAAGGTCGAACAGGACGCGCGTTTCGAAGGCCGCCAGGTCGTGATGGTTCTGGCGCCACGCTGATCGGGCCGATCAGCGCGCGTTTTTCGAGCGAAGTGGATGCCGGTTCGCGTGAAGAAAACGCGGGCAAAGCGATTGAGGCCCTGGTTCTGATTCAACCAGAACGATCGGAACGAACAATCGTCCCCGCTTTGGCGGGGACGATTCGCGGAGGAACCCTTAGATCTTTGTTGAGCATGATCTCCGCGCACATGCGTTCCGCGTTTGTCGCGAGGGAAAACC
>DATILK010000461.1:0-7145 GCA_035476555.1 Chthoniobacterales bacterium
GGATTGGACGCAACAAATGACGCTGCCGAAGACCGCGTGCTGTTTCGCCCTCGGTTGGCTCGCGCTCGTTGTCCTCGCCACCCAGGAATACAACCCGTTTATCTATTTCATTTTCTAAAACCTGAATCGTGACGAACGAACCTGACATTCCGGTTGGCCACGACGAGCCGCTCAAGCCGACGCATTCGTTGCCGCGCTACAGCGAGCCGACACCGGAGACGCATCGCAAAGTTTCGCGCGAGCAAGAAGCAGAGCTGGCGCTGAAAAAATCTGCGTTCGCCGGTCCGTCACGAATTCTGCTGATCGTTCTCTTTCTTCTCACGATCCTTTCCGTGCCGACGATTCAGTTCGCCTACGAAATGCGTGCGCCCCGGACTGAGACGCGCCTCGGAACTTTCAATATTTACAAAGCGTATCCCGCCTGGAAAAAAATCCGCGCCGCGCGCAATCCGCGCGATGTCTGGCGATTGCTCCCGCGCGGTGCTGAATTGAAAGCGGCCGAGAAAGAACTCGAAACCGAATCCGTCGTGTCCCAATGGCTTCTCCCCCGCGTCCAGGGGTTGCTCAGCGCTTATCTCGGTGCCGGAAACGAACAAGTTTATCTCGGCCGCGATCGCTGGCTCTTTTACCGGCCCGACGTCGATTACCTAACGGGCCCGCCATTTCTCGAACCGAAGATCATGGTCCATCGGGCGCGCACCGCTGTCGTCCAGTCGGATCCGGTAAAAGCAATCGCTGCCTTTCGCGATCAACTGGCCTCACGCGGGATCGATTTCATTGCAATGCCGATTCCGATGAAGCCCGGCGTCGAGGCTGCCCATCTTTCAGCGCGCACGAAACAAAACGCCGTCTTGCAGAATCCGTCGTTCGCCGATTTCAAAGCGCGGCTCGAGAAATCCGGAGTCCGCGTTTTCGATCCCGCGAATTTCTTGGCGCCGGAGAACGCGCCGCTTTATTTGGAAACCGATACGCATTGGCGGCCGGAAACGATGGAACACGTCGCCGAGAATCTCGCCACGTTTATCAAGCTGCCGGCTCAATCCGCGCCCAGCTTCAAAGTGAGCGCGAAAAAAATCAGCGGAGTCGGCGACATCAGTCGCATGCTCAAACTGACGGATTCCGCGCAGGATTATCCGGCCGAGACCGTGACGATTCATGAAATCACGCAGGGCGACATGCCTTGGCGCGCGTCGAAAGAGGCCGACATCCTTCTGCTCGGAGACAGCTTCGCCAACATTTTCTCGCTCTCCGCTCTCGGCTGGGGAGAATCGGCTGGTTTCGCCGAGCAGCTGAGCCGCGAGCTTGGCCGGCCGCTCGATTGCATTCTGCGCAACAGCGATGGCGCGTTTGCGACGCGAGAAATCCTGAGCCGCGAGTTGGCGCGCGGCCGCGATCGATTGGCGGGAAAGAAATTGGTGATTTGGGAATTTGCCGCCCGTGAGCTCGCCTTCGGCGATTGGAAAATGCTCGAGATGAAATTGGGACAACCAGTGCCGGCGAAATTTTTCGTTCCTAAAACCGGCGAGACCGTGACGGGAAGCGGAACCGTCGAAGCTATCTCAACCGTTCCGCGTCCCGGTTCCGTTCCGTACAAAGATCACATACTCGCGCTGCACTTCACCGATCTCACCATCGAAGGCCGCGAAGAAAATCCGGGATTGGAAGCCGTCGTGTATGCCGAGAGCATGCGCGATAACGTTCTCACGCCGACCGCTCGCTTGCGCCCCGGCGATCGCATCACAGTTCGCCTCCGTCCCTGGTCCGACGTCTCCGACCAATACGAGAAGATCAACCGAAGCGAGATCGACGACCCGGCGGTGCAACTCGAAGAACCGTGCTGGGGCGAATTGAAATAGGTTCCGCATCTTGCAATTTCGGCGCGCCCGTGCTCTCTAAGAATCCGCTCGTCCGGCCTTGGACGTGATTGATCGCCGGGGCCACGAACTGACAACCCGTCACCGCCATGCTTTTTCTTTTTCTCGCGCAAACGCCGGCCGCTTCGCCCAGCGCTCCGGGCTCCGGCCTTCTCGGCATGCTGCCGTTCGTTTTTCTCATCGTCATCATGTACTACGTGATGATTCGTCCCCAGATGCGGCGGCAAAAGGAGCAGGCGAAACTGGTGTCGGCATTGAAGACTGGCGATCGCGTCGTGACGGCTTCGGGAATTCACGGACTAATTTCCAACGTCAAGGACACGACGGTGATCGTGAAGGTGGCTGACAACGTGAAGATCGAAATGGAGAAGACCGCGGTCACGAACGTGGTGAAGGCGACGAATCCATGAGTCCGGCGGTAATGTTTTTAATCGAGCTCGTGTGGCTCGCGCTTTTCGGTTGGTACTTCGCGACCGATTACGGAACGCGGAAGCGGGTCCTCGCGCTGGCACTCGTCGTGATCGCCGTCGCGTTGAGCATCGTGATGATTTGGCCGCCGGAGAAAAAGATCCAGCTCGGCCTGGACATCAAGGGCGGCACGTCGTTCCTGATCCGGTTGCAGGAGACTGGCGACAAACAGGTCACGCCGGCGACGTTGGACCAGGCGGTCGAAGTCATTCGCAAACGAGTCGATTACTTCGGCGCGTCCGAACCAATCATCAGCCCGGTCGGCAAAGACCGGATCCTGGTTCAGATACCGGGATTGAGCACCGAGAAAATCCAGGAAGCGCGGACGCAACTTTCGCGAGTGGCCACACTGGAATTCAGGATGGTGTATCCCGATAACGGCGATCGGTTGCGCGCGATCGATGCCGGGACGGACGTGGTTCCGCCAGAATACAAGATCGAGACCTACACACCGCAGAAGGAAGAGAATGGAAAAAAAGCGCAGAACGAGCGCCTGCTGGTGAAGAAGAAGTCGGATCTCGGCGGCGAGCACGTGAGCGGATCCAACGCGTAGTTCGGAAATGAAGGCTGGGGTGTGCAACTCCGCTTCGACAGCGAAGGAGGGAAAACTTTCGGAGACATCACGGAGAAATCGAAAGGCTTCCGGTTCGCGATCGTGCTGGATGGCGTGATCCAATCCGCGCCCGTCATTCGCGAAGCAATTTACGGCGGAAGTGCGCAGATCACGGGCCGCTTCACCGAACAGGAAGCGCGCGGCCTGGCGAGCGTGCTGGAAAATCCGCTTCAGACTCCGGTCAGCATTGAGGAAGAACGCAGCGTCTCGCCGACTCTCGGCCTCGACTCCATTCGAGCCAGCATCCTGGCGGGCTTGGTCGGTCTCGCGATCACGCTCGTCTGCGTGCTGCTCTACTATCGGTTTGCCGGCCTGATCGCCTGCCTCGCGTTGTTGATCAACATCGTGCTGTTGATTGGTTCGTTCCAGCTCATCCCTGGCGGCGTCGTTCTCACGCTACCGGGAATTGCCGGCATCATTCTCACGATCGGTCTCGCCGTCGACGCCAGCGTGCTGATTTACGAGCGGTTGCGGGAAGAACTCGCGCTCGGCAAATCGCTCCAGGTCGCGTTGCAGGCCGCTTACCAAAAGGCGTTCAGCTCGATCTTCGACGCCAACGTCACGACCCTGATTACGGCGACAATTCTTTTCTGGAAAGCGACCGGCCCAGTGCGCGGATTTGCGATCGCGCTCACTCTCGGCATTCTCGCCTCGCTCTTCACGGCGCTGGTCGTCGGCCGCAACGTGTTTGAATCGTTTGTCGACAAAGGCTGGGTGAAAAAAATCAAGATGCTGCACCTGATCTCGTCGCAGCACATCAACTTCCTCGGCAAAGGCCTGCTCGCGGTGCTCTGCTCGCTCGCGCTCATCATCGCCGGCGCGACCTCGTTTTATCTCAAGGGCGAAAAGAATTTCGGCGTCGATTTCAAAGGCGGCGATTTGTTGACGCTGAGCTCGCCGAAAGTGATCGACATCGGTGAGGTCCGGCACTCACTGGAGACGATGGGCTATGGCGACGCGTCGATCCAGGAATCCGCGCAGGGCGGCAAGTATTACATCACGGTTCGCACGCCGCTGAATACCAGCGACAAAGTCGAGCAGAAGGTGATGGAGTCGATGCCAAGCGCCCAATTCAAAATTGAAGGCTCAGAGCGTGTCGGTGCGCTCGTTGGCGGCGAACTGGCGAAGAATTCGCTCATCGCCCTCGGCTTGGGAATTCTCGGCATCCTGATTTTCGTCACGTTCCGTTTCGAGTTGTCCTTTGCCGTCGGCGCGATTGTCGCGCTGTTACACGATGTCATCATCACCGTTGGGGTTTTCTCGCTGCTCGGGCGTGAGCTGACGCTGACGATGGTCGGCGCGATCCTGACCATCGCCGGTTATTCCATCAACGACACGATTGTTGTTTACGACCGAATTCGCGAAGGCCTCGCGAGCAGCAAACGCGGCTCGATCGAGCAGATCATGAACGACAGCATCAACCAAACGCTGAGCCGCACCATTTTGACCAGCACCGTCACGCTCATCCCGATTCTATGTTTGTTCTTTTTCGGTGGCTCGGTTTTGCGCGACTTCGCGCTGGCGATCATCATCGGCGTCGTGGTCGGCACGTATTCCTCGATCTTCATCGCATCGCCGATCGTTCTCTGGTGGACACGGGCCCGGGGCGGCAGTGCTTCGAGCCTGCGACGAGAAGTTACCGAAAAAGCGGCAGCCCCCACGGGTAGAACGATTTAGATTGAGCCAACGGTCTACGACGGACGAGTCGCCGCTGGTCCCACGAAGCGAAAATCGCGAAAGTTATTCACAATAGTTGACGCCCGCCAGCCGCCCGCTTATCCTCGGCTGCACCGGCTCAGAACCGGACATTTTTAGAAACGGAGATGATACATGCCTGAAGTGATTGTTCGTAAAGGTGAGCCGGTTGATCGAGCGTTGAAGCGCTTGAAGAACAAGCTGGATGCCGAGGGGATTTTGGAGGAAGTCCGCCGCCTGCGCGCGTTCGAGACGCCGAACCAAAAGAGCCGCCGCAAAGCCAAGGCGAACGCCAAGCGCGGCCGGACGAAGTTCCGCTTCAATCCTTCGTAAACGCGATTTAACGCGATCAGTTTCTCAAAGGCGTCCGCTCCGGCTGGCGCCTTTTTGCGGTACTACTCGCATTCGCAAACGATCCGGAAACCGAGATCGTTGCAGGAATAATTCGGGACGTTTGAATTGCGAGTTGTAGCCCGCAAACTCGCGAATCGGGATTTCCAACTGCCGCCACGCAGAACGCGCTTCGCTCCCGCGGTTGGTCCCCGCGGATCGATCTTGGCCACGCCGCGATACGGCTCGAAAAAGTCGTGGCACCATTCCCAAACGTTCCCGGCCATGTCCTCGATCCCAAAAGGACTGGCGCCAAATGGAAATGCGCCGACGGGCGAGCTTTCCGGGTATCCATCGTCGATTTCGCGATCGCTCCAGGCGAAGACGGTGTTGCGGTCGGCGAAGTTCGCCAGGTCGCCCCGATGTTCGTGATTGCCCCAAGGAAATCTGCGGCCGTCCGTCCCGCGCGCGGCATACTCCCACTCGGCTTCTGTGGGCAGGCGGTACTTCTTTCGTTCGCGAGCGGAGAGCGACTGGCAGTACTTGATAGCCTCGAGGCTGCTGACGTGAACAACCGGATGGCGATCGCCCGCGCCCGGCGCGCGTTTATTTTTGTGCGCCGGATCGAATTGCTCGTACTCCGCGTTGGTCACGAGATAACGCGACATGTAGAAGCGGCTTAAGGTCACTTTGGTCAGCGGCCGCTCGGTCGGGCCCGCGTCGGGTGCATCGCTCCCCATGACGAATTCGCCGGACGGAATAAAGAGCATCTGATTGCCGAGGGAGTTGACGTAATTCGGAAAGCGCTGTCGATCGTCGGCCACAGCTGGTGCTGCGGCGGGCGCCGGCGCCGGCGTATGACCATTGGCCGATGCCGGCGCTGCTTGACGAGCAACTGTGACTCGGGGAGCGGCCACCGGTTCCGGCTCCCCAAGTTTGTCGGCTTCCTCAAGATAAAGATCGACCAACTCTTCGGCCTCCGCGGCGTCGACGCCGAGATTTTCGGCCATGTTGACAAAGGCGTCGCGGGTTTCGTCCGCCATGCCGTCGGTGTCGAGTCCGCTCAAACGCAACATCCGCATGAAATCTTCCTTCGGATCGAGAGACTTTTGCCGGCGCGGCCGCGGAGGACGCGGCGCTTCCACGGGCGGAGCGGCGGAAACTGTAGCCACGCGTCGCGCGCCGCTGTCCTTCAACTCGGCTTCGATGTACTGGACGATCTGTTCCTCAGTCAATCCGTGGTCGGCGCCGAAACGATTCAAACTCTTTTCCTCTTCCGGGGTCAGGACGCCATCGGCGAGCGCGAACGTCAAATACTTGTGAAATTCGATGACCGCCTGCTCGTTTGCCTGCGCGGCCAACTCCGAATCGACCTGACGCCGCCGCTCGGGATCGAGCAATTCGACGCGCGCCTCCGTCAGGTAGCGTGAAGATTCGTCGAGTCCCGGCCGCAAAATGTGGGCGAGCGGATTGCTCGGCTGGTTCTTGAGCGGAAGTTTTTTTTGCCACCACCGCATCAGCTCGCGGCAGTGTTGTTCGATCAATTCGTTGCTCGGATTCGCGCGCGGATCGAGGCAAAGCCGCTCATAAAGATTCGGCGACTTGTATTTGCTCCAGCCGTCCCATTTGTAGGGATCGTCTGGAAGCGGAACGGGAAAACCTGCCTCCAGTTGCATCATCTCACATCACCGAGATGGCGCCCAGCCCCGTGGTCGCACGCTCGACCTCGTCTGGCGCTAGCCCGGTGTTTCGCTCGATCCGCACCTTCGCCTGGTTGCCCGACGCGTTGACTGCGACTTCGAGCACCTGGTTGGCGTTGTATTCGTAAGTGAGCTCGACCGGGGAACCTTTCGGCAGGAATGCGGGCAGCTCGACATCGCACAGACCGAGGGGTGTGCATTCCGCCGGGAGCGTGCTTTCGCCTTCGACGATGCGAACGACCGCTCGCTGCATGTTCGCGCTCGCTGTTCCAAAGGAATTGCGCGCCGTCGCCGGGATGGCAGTCATTTTGCGGATCATGGGGAAAACGTATTCCTCGAGGTGCGCTTCATCCCAGAGCACCACGCCGAGCGTGTGCGAAGTGATGTTCGTGACCTGAATCAATCCGCCCTCACGCGAAGAAAATTGCTGGCGGGTATCGTCCGAAAGCGTTTTCTCGCCGGTCG
>DATILK010000462.1:0-1625 GCA_035476555.1 Chthoniobacterales bacterium
CGGCGGCAATTTCCGCAGCGGGCCAATCTGCCGTTGGAATTTCCGCCGCGGATGCACAATCCTTCCTCGCAGAGCCGCTGGTACACAACGACGTGGAAGGAAGCCTCGGATACGTGGGTTATCTCACTGGCGTAAACATGAAGCTGCTTGATACTTTCTGGGCGGCGGGCATCGTGCCGGTCGTGGCGTGCCTTGGTCTGGGCTCTGACGGCGAACTCTACAACATCAATGCCGATCATATGGCCGCGGCTTGCGCGGAATATCTTCAGGCCGACTATCTGATTTATCTCACCGACGTTCCGGGTGTTCTCGACGGCGACCGTATTCTTGCCGGTGTCGCGTGCGACGAAATCGGCGATCTGGTGCAGCGCAAAATTGTTTCCGGCGGAATGGTGCTTAAGCTGGAAGCCGCCAAGCGCGCTCTTGAAGGCGGCGTCCGCGGAGTGCACATAGTCGGCGGGACGATTACCGAAGGGCTGATCGCTGCCGTTCACGCGGCGGAATCTTCGACGCCGCTGTTTTCGGATGACGTTCCCGGCACAAGCGTTGTGCGCGAACCCACCGACGTCGGCGTCCGCATGGCTCATTCAGCCGCATAATGCGCAAGCCAAACACAACTCGAGTTGCTGCGTCTGTTTCGCGAGCATCTCGCAAGCGATCCGCCGCGAAGCCTGTCCGTCCGGTTTCTGCGCTCAGCGACGCGGATCAGTTCCTCTTGCCGACCTACAAGCGCTCGCCGATCGTGTTTACCCACGGACGGGGCGCATACGTTTTTGACTCGACCGGCAAAAAATACCTCGATTTTCTTGGCGGCATCGCCGTGAATGCGCTCGGCCACGCGCATCCGCGCATTGTAAGAACCATACGCCGCGAATCGGCGCGCGCCATTCACTTTTCAAATCTGTTTCACAACGAATTCCAGGGACCGCTGGCCCGCAAACTCGCAAAGTGGTCCGCCCTCGACCGCGTTTTCTTTGCCAATAGCGGCGCGGAAGCCATCGATGGCGCTCTAAAACTCGCGCGTCTCTGCGGACGTCCTGCCGAAGGTGCCCCTGCAAACGCCCGCGCAAAAACCCGCATCCTCGCGATGCAGAATTCTTTTCATGGACGCACCTTCGGCGCTCTCAGTGTTACCGCTACGGAAAAATATCGCGCACCGTTTGAGCCACTCGTCCCCGGCGTCGAATTCGTCAAGTTCAACGATGTTGTAGATCTTGAATCCAAGTTCGATGAAACCGTCTGCGCGATAGTCCTGGAAACCATTCAGGGTGAAGGCGGAATTTACCCGGTCAGCGAAGAATTCTGGGAGCGCGCTCGCGCACTCGCTAGCAAACACGGCGCTCTGCTGATCGCCGATGAAATTCAGTGCGGCCTCGGCAGAACCGGCCGCTACTTGGCTTATCAAAAATTTTCTTCCAAGCCGGACATCGCTGTCATAGCCAAGCCGCTCGCCGCCGGTCTGCCGCTCGGCGCAATACTTACAAATAACGCCGTCGCATCGCGCGTTTCGCCCGGCCTCCATGGCACAACTTTCGGCGGCGGCCCGATGATCTGTGCCGTCGCTCTGGAATTCCTGAAAATCGTGGAGGACCAAAAACTTCTGGAAAATATCCGCGCGCGCGGAC
>DATILK010000463.1:0-1634 GCA_035476555.1 Chthoniobacterales bacterium
GGCGCCCTCGCCGAAACAATCTTTTCCGGACGAAGTTCTCGATGGCGAGACGCCATCGCCAGCACGCGAGGCGCGTGCGCTCCCCAGATTCCGCGGACGCCGCAACCTCTTACTTCTTCGCCTGCGCGATCGCCTTATCGAGAAGCTCGTGCGCCTTGTCCGCGCCGGATTCGAAATCCCAGATGTCTTTGTCGAGAAGATATTGGGCCGGCGTGGCGAAGTTCACGTTTTGCACGTTCGTGATTCGCGATTGCAAGGTCACGATCCCGGCCAGCGAACCGCCGCGCTCCAGGATCAAGGGACCACCGCTGTTGCCGGGGCTGACAGGGGTTGAGGTTCGGATCAACGTCTGGTCTTTCACCTTGTCGAAACGCGAGATGATTCCCGCGGTAATGCTGAGCCCTTCGCCGAGCGCGTTGCCGATCGCGATGCACGCTTCGCCTTCCTTGATCGCGTCCAACCGCCGGATCGGAAACTGGTTCGGCGTCCATTTTCCCTCGAGCCGGACCAGAAGTAGCGCGAGGTCGACATCGTTCTTCGCCTTCGCCACGACTTCCACATCGGCGAAATCTTTCTCGTGCGAAAACCGGACGCCGCACTTGTAATCGCTTGTCATGTTTTCGCCGGGATCGACGACGTGCCAGTTCGTGGCGACCAAGCCGTACTCGCTGTCGTTATATAGCAACACGCCGGTGCCGCTGGCGCCATTGTCCTTTTTGTTGAAGGTCGAACGCTTCTCTTTCCAGGTCGTGCGCACTTCGAGTACCGACGATTTGTAAATGTCGCGCAGCTCGTCCGCGGTGAATACGCGATCGTGCGATTGCGAGAGCTGCTGCGTCGATACCGTCTGTTCATGGCTCGGTTCCAGCGTCGGTGTCGTGACGATCGGCTTGGGCGACGTGAGCCAATACGTGACGGAGCCGGCAAAAAAAAGAAAGCAGGCCGCCACGAACGGCAGACCCGAGCGCAGCCGCTCGCGTTTGAACGTCGTGTTGACGTAACGAATTTGCGGATAAGCGGAGAACCCGATCCACGCGAGCAAATACGCGAGCCAGATGATCCAGACGAGGCGATCGCGCGAATAAAAAAGCAGCGCGATGATCACGAACCCCAGCCAAAACCACGGCGCTGCCACCATCGCGCGCCGGCGGCGATTCATTCGCAGCCAGTTCCGCCAGATAATGAACCCACCGAACGCCGGCGTCAGCAGGATGCTGCCGAAGATCGCCATGTACGGGCTCCAGATCGTTTCGCCCTCCGGCGGTTCATGGGGTGATGGCGGAGCAACTGGCGATGTCGCACTCGGGACCACCGTCGGCAACGGCGGCGGGCCGGCGGGTGGTATCGGCATCGTGGGCAACGGCGGTGGCGTTACTCGCGCTGGTGTTACTTCAGGTTTCGCTTCGCTTGGCGAGGGTGCCTCCGCTTTCGGTTCTTCGGTAACCGCCGCCCTGTGGGCGGCGTCGGGCGATTCGAGCTTCGCTTGAGAATCGGCGGAAGCGGAAGACACAGAAGGCGCGGCCGCTTCCGATTTCGCCGCGGACAGCGCCGCCAGAAATTCCGAGATCGGTTTCCACGCCGATTTCGCTTCGTCCCACGCCAGATCGCTCGCGCTCAGGCTTCCGTCGGCAACC
>DATILK010000464.1:0-5114 GCA_035476555.1 Chthoniobacterales bacterium
AACAAAGAACTGCCGCCAGAAGTAGCGGCTTGCGCTTGGGCGCTCAAGATTTATTTATGTGCGGACGCGCCGCATCGGCGCCGTTCATTGTGCCTTCCTCTAAAAATAAATCCATTCTCGTTACCGGTGGCGCCGGCTTCATCGGTTCCAACCTCGTCCTCACCTTGCAGGAACGAATGCCGGACGCCCGCCTGACCGTGATCGATGATTTTCGCTCGGGTGATTTCAAGAATCTCACCGGCTACAAAGGCGATTTCGTCGCGCAGAACATGGCAACGCTGGATTGGAAGCAACAATTCGGCGACGAAAAGTTCGACGCGATTTTCCATCTCTCCTCTATTACCGACACGACGTTGCACGACCAATTCGTCCAGACGCACGACAACGTGGAGAGTTTTCGCCGCCTTCTGAATTTCGCGAGGCCGAACAAGACCCGCGTCATCTACGCATCGTCGGGCGCAACTTACGGCGCCGCGAAGGAACCCATTGTCGAAAGCGACGACGCCGCGCCCGCGAACATCTACGCGTTCTCGAAAGTGATCATGGACAATGTCGCCCGTCGCGCGGCAAGCGACACCAGCGACTGGATCATTGTCGGCTTGCGGTATTTCAACGTTTACGGTCCGCGGGAAGCGCACAAGGGCGTGCCGGCCAGCATGGTCCTTCAGCTCTCGCGCCAAATGAAAGCCGGCCAGCGGCCGCGCATTTTCAAGCACGGCGAACAGAAACGCGATTTCGTTTACGTGAACGATGTGGTCGAAGGCAGCATCCTCGCGCTCGAAGCGAAACAGAGCGGCATTTACAATCTGGGCAGCGGCCAGGCGCGTTCTTTCAACGAAATGGTCGACATTCTCAACCACTCGTTAGGCACAGACCTCAAGCCCGATTACATCGACAACCCGCACGCCCATTATCAGAATTTCACCCAGGCCGATCTTACCAGTGTCAAAAGCGCGCTCGGCTACCAGCCACGTTTTACGCTCGAGACCGGCGTCGCCGATTACATGAAATGGCTCTATCCCGCGTGAGGCCCAAACGATGAAAGCGAAACGCCGGTCGAAAAGTCCGGAAGAAATCAACGCGGCGCGCGCGGCAAAGAAGGGCTCGATCTCGAAATTCATCGCGAAAAACTATCGTCATTTCAACGCCGCCGCGTTACTCGACGCGGCGAAGGGGTACGAGGATCATCTTGCGGCCGGCGGCAAGATGTTGATGACAGTCGCGGGCGCGATGTCGACCGCCGAGCTCGGCATCTCGCTCGCCGAGATGATTCGCCGCGATAAGGTCCACCTGATCGTCTGCACCGGCGCGAACCTCGAGGAGGATATTTTCAATCTCGTCGCGCACGACCACTACGAACGGGTGCCGCACTACCGGCAACTCACGCCGGGCGACGAGCAACAATTGCTTTCCCGCCACATGAACCGCGTAACCGACACGTGCATCCCGGAGATGGAAGCGATGCGGCGGATCGAGAAGGCCGTGCTCGAAGAATGGATGGCGGCCGACCGCGCGGGAGAACGTTATTTCCCGCACGAGTTCATGTACAAGATTCTACGCAGCGGTAAGCTGAAGAAAAGTTTTCAAATCGACCCAGCGAACTCGTGGATGGTCGCGGCGTGCGAGAAGAATCTCCCGATCGTCGTCCCGGGTTGGGAAGATGCGACGCTGGGCAACATGTATGCGGCCGCCGTCATCCGCGGCGATGTGAAGAACGTGCATACCGTTCGCACCGGCATCGAATACATGACCTGGCTGGCGGAGTACTACACGAAAAATGCGAAGAAGCTGCGCAACGGCGAGGGCTCAATCGGATTTTTCCAGATCGGCGGCGGCATCGCCGGCGATTTCCCGATTTGCGTTGTCCCAATGCTGCACCAGGACCTCGAGCGCACCGGCGTGCCGCTCTGGGGTTATTTCTGCCAGATCAGCGATTCGACGACGAGCTACGGTAGTTATTCCGGCGCCGTGCCGAACGAGAAGATCACCTGGGGCAAGCTCGCGGCCTCGACGCCGAAGTTCGTGATCGAGAGCGACGCCACGATTTGCGCGCCGCTGATCTTCGCCTGGGTGCTTGGGCACTAACAATAAGGGAGGGCGGGCATCTTGCCCGCCGTTCGCTTCGAAGAACGCGACGGGCAAGATGCCCGCTCTCCAATGTTACCCTTCCCAGAAAAATTTCGTCGGACGCTCGATCTCCGGTGGAAGACTTTTGTGCACCGGGCAATTCAGCGCCGCGCTTTCGAGAAGCGCGCGTTGTGGCGTTGATGCCGGCAACGGAATGTGAACTTCTGACGGCAACCCGACGATTCGTCGCGGCGCATCCTTCGACATTTCCTTGCTCACGTTCACGGTCATTCCCTTGACGTCGAGGCCATGCTCCTGCGCCGCCATCGCCAGGATGGTGCTCATGCAGGTGCCGAGCGCCGTCGCGACGAGATCAGTCGGAGAGAACGATTCACCTTTCCCTTTGTTGTCCGTCGGCGCGTCGGTGGAAATTGTTGAACCGGACGGGCCGTGCGTTGCGTCGCAGTGCAGATCGCCGTTGTAGTTAATTGTCACCTCGACCATAAATTTTTCGCCACAGATTAACACGGATCACCACGGATTTCAGAAAGACAAATCCGTGTTTCATCCGTGTTCATCTGTGGCTGAAATCTTCGGTGCGGGCTGAAGCTTATCGCCGTGTTTCGCCAACTCCTCGCGAAATACTTTCGTCAACCCCGCATCATGCAAGATATTCATATCGGTATCGTGCGTTCGCACGTCGTCGTTCTTCCACGATTCGTTCCACCAGCAGAAGCCGACTACCGCCGGCCAGCGTCCGGAAAATAAATCTTCGAGCGCATCCTTCGCCCAAACCTTCGCATCGACTTTCCGATGATGAAGCGCGCACCCGAATTCAGCGATCAGCACCGGTTTGCCGGGCGCGATCTTCGTCAAGCGCGGGTAGGCCGTTCCCATTTTGAATCGGAAACTTTCCGTCCCGTCGACCGCGCGCGGCGTGAGTGGACCGTACGCGCTCAGTGCGACCCAATCACAATAGTTCTCTCCCGGATAATAATTTTCGAACCGATTCCATTTCGCTTCCGGCTGATCGAGCCAGTTCACGTGCCAGACCCATTGGAGATTATCGGCGCCTTCCGCGCGCATCAGATCAACGATGTGGCGATACGCCGTTACGTAGCGAGCCGGACCTTCTTTCGCGCCACCGTTCCACTTCCCATTCCAGGAAAACCATTTTCCGTTCGGCTCCGTTCCCCATTCGATCAGGATCGGTGCGCCGAACTGCTTCGCGTCGCGCGCCCAGCTCTTCAGATCGTCGTCAAATTTGCCGACAAGAATGTTCGCCAGGGTAAATGTGTTCTCAGCGCGATCCTGTTCCGCATCCGAACGCAACATCAGGCGCAAGTAGGGAATCTTTCCCACCCCGCGAACCCAGTCGCAGGTTTCGCGCGGAAATTTCCGCGACTCGAACCAGTTATCGGAAAAGAAAACCCAGGTCGCCTTGGTCTGGAGCGCCTGTTCGAAACGGGCAACATCAGCAGCCGTGACATCGTGTTCGGTTGGATCGCGCCCCGGCGCGGGCTCGTCGAAGTAAACGCCTTGATAAAACTTGGCGTTCGGCGGCGGCGCGATCAATTCCGCGCCGCGCGCCGACGACGCGACAAATGCAGCCACGATCGCGCAACGGAGAAAAACCATCGCGCGAACGTAGCACAGCAGTCTTTGTGGCGACGGCGCTCTGTCGCCGTAGTTACGCCGCACCGTTTCAACGCGGGCATTTTTTCGTGAAAAATTTGCGACTCAGCGAGCCGGCCTTAAATTCCTTTATGAATAACAAGATCCAGGGAAAAGATCTGACGAAGGAAGCTCCGCGCAGTCCGCGAATGCGCATCGGCGGCTACGCGATTTTGGCGCGGACGTATGACAAATGCCGCGCGTTGCTTGGCGGGAACATCGGCGAATACCATTTCGATTGTCCGCTCGATAACATGCTTTTCGGGTTCAAAGGCGTGAAGGGCGACGACTTCAAGGCCGAGGTGGAAAAAGGAGCGAGCGTCGAAGAAATGGCGCGCTGGCTCGATACCCACGGCGAAAAGAAAACGCCGGAGGAAGTGAAAGCGTGGAGCGATGAAGTGGAAGCGTCGAATCCGTACAACAATCCGGAGAAACGCGATTGGTTCGTCGAGCAGGTGAGCGTTTACAAACTCGATCCGGCGAAGACAACGCTCTTTGATTGGCTCGAGGTCGACGACAAGGCGAGCTACCAGAAGGCAGCGTAACGGGGCACAGGCATCTTGCCTGTGCGGCCGTCAGGCGTCTCGCCTGACAAGTCATTTCTCTGCGGAAGAAACGGGCGGGACGCCCGTGCTCCGACCATTCCGCCCACGAAAACCGTTTCAGAGATGCAATGGCGATCTCTCTGAAACCGCAGCATCTCAATCGTTACCGCAAGATCGCGTGGCTATTCATCAAATACGGCCACTCCGATCTCGTGAAAGAAAGCGGCCTCGAGGGAACGCTCGCCGCCGAACAGCGTGTCACACCGAAGGAGACTGCGAAAGCGGATGAGCTAGCGGCTGACCTGGAAAAACTGGGGCCGACGTTTGTGAAACTCGGCCAGCTCCTCTCGACTCGCGTCGAGCTGTTGCCGCAGGCTTATCTCGACGCGCTCGCCCGCTTACAGGATTCGGTCGAGCCTTTTCCATTCGACGAAGTCGAGAAGATCGTCTGCTCCGAGCTCGGCGTCCGAATGTCGAAAGCGTTTTCCGATTTCGATGTCGCGCCGATGGCGGCCGCGTCGTTAGGCCAGGTCCATCGCGCCCGGCTCCGCGATGGCCGGCAGGTTGCCGTCAAAGTGCAACGCCCCGGAATTCGCGAAGCAATGTTCGAGGATCTCGATGCGCTCGATGAAATCGCGGAGTTCCTCGATAACCACACCGCCGCCGGCAAACGTTACGAATTTTGTCAGATGCTCGATGAGTTTCGCAAGAGCCTCGTCCGCGAGCTCGATTACCGGCAGGAAGCGAACAACCTCACGACGATCGGCGAGCATCTGCGCTCATTCCCGCGCATCATCGTTCCCGAGCCGATCGCGGATTACAGCAGCT
>DATILK010000465.1:0-3238 GCA_035476555.1 Chthoniobacterales bacterium
CGAAAAACATTACGGCGGGAATCCGCGTCCTGGCGGCAGCGGGAATCAAACGCGTTATTCTGACCAATGCGGCCGGCGTCGCGAACGAGAGTTTCAGTCCCGGCTCCTGGATGATGATTGCCGATCATCTGAATCTGACGGGAACGACGCCGCTGCTCGGTAGCGCAAGTTTCGTCGACCTCACCGAAACCTATTCGAAAAATTGGCGCGCGGAATTCGCCAAGGCAGCGAAGGCGGAAAACATAGCGCTGCACGAAGGCGTGTATGCGGGACTGCTTGGGCCGCAATATGAAACGCCGGCCGAAGTGCGCATGCTCCGTCAGCTCGGCGCGGATGCCATCGGCATGTCGACCGTCCTGGAGGCGATCCAGGCACGCGCACTCGGAATGGAGGTCGCCGGGTTTTCTTGCCTGACGAATTGGGCGGCTGGTATCAGCGGTGCGCCTTTGAGTCACGAGGAAGTTCTCGAAACAGGCAAGAAGGCCGCGGCTGAATTTGCGCGGTTGCTGAGCACCGCGCTCTAAGGTCGTAACTCTATCGGCGTCCCGTCGGGCACGGCACGATAAATTTCTTCGATCTCAAAATTCGCCACCGCGACACAGCCCGCGGTCCAATCACTCCGCCGGTGGAACCGCCCGATCCATCCGCGGCCATTTGGTAATCCGTGAATCATGATATCGGAGCCAGCCGAAAGGCCCTGGACCGCTGCTCGCTCGACGTCGTGCTGCTCCGGATAAGAAACGTGAAGCGCAAGATGGTAGTCGCTGTCCGGTTTGTGGAAATCGATTGTGTAAGTTCCTTCCGGTGTCCGCTGATCACCCTCGTATTCTTTCGGGCCGATTGGCGCACGGCCTAACGCCACCGAATATGTTTTTAGGACGCGGCCATTCTGGAACAGCATCAGTCGCCGCGCCGATTTCTCGACCACAATCCGATCGGCGACGGCTTCGCGGGGCAGGGGATCGAAATTCAAATACGCCGCGGCGGCGACGCCAACAGCGATCACGCAGACGACGAGAAGAAGAATCAGCAGGATTTTCAACCGCTACAACTCTGGCCGCCGCGCGCGCGGCTCGCGATCTTTCGTCGTGGCGGTGCTCGGCATTGTCACGAACGGCCCGCCTTCCAACGGCGCCGCTTCCGAGAACGCGACGTCCGGCATGTTGCTCGGCAATCCCTCAAGCGGAAATTCCTTCCGGAGCGGAAAGTAGGGATAACCTTCCCACATCAGGATCCGGCGCAGATCGGGATGGCCGGTGAATCGGATTCCCATCATGTCGTAGATCTCGCGCTCGTGCCAGTTCGCCGTCGGCCAGATGTCGGAAACGGTGGGCACTTCGTTGACGTCTTCGGAAATGCTCAGTTTCAGGCGCAGATGCGTGGCGAGCGCCATCGAATACAACTCGTAAACGATTTCGAAGCGCGGCTCTTCGCCGAAATTATCGATGCTCGTGATGTCGATCAGATAATCCAACCCCAGCTCGTCGAGGCAGAACTTTGCGACTTCGCGCAAATCCGCCGGCAGAATGACGAAGGTCGTCTCGCCGCGGAATTCGATCTTGCGCTGCAATTTGTCGCCCAGCGTCTTGCTGACCGACGCGAGAAGATCGGCGCTGGTCATGCCGTTACCGAATCTAGTTTTTCAACCAGACCGCGCTTCTGCGCGCGGAACGAAGCCTCGCCGGAAATTTTTTCCTGAAGCTTCATCAATCCTTCGAGGAGCGCTTCGGGACGAGGCGGACAACCGGAAACGTAAACATCCACGGGCAGCAGTTGATCGATTCCCTGAAGCACCGCGTAAGATCGATACATCCCGCCGGTCGAGGCGCAGGCCCCCATGGCGATGACCCATTTCGGTTCCGGCATCTGCTCGTAAATTCGTTTCACCGCCAGCGCCATTTTGTAGGTCACGGTGCCGGCCACGATCATCACGTCGCATTGGCGCGGCGAAAAGCGCATTACTTCGGCGCCGAAACGCGAGATATCGAACCGGGAAGCGGCGGTGGCCATTAACTCGATCGCGCAACAGGCCAGGCCCATCGGCATCGGCCAGAGCGAATTCTTTCGCATCCAATTCATCGCGGCATCAACCCGCGTAAAGATGACGTTTCCCTCGACTTTGGAATCGTAGGCGGCCGCACGAGTTTCGCGCATGGCGAAACACTAGAGTCGCGGTCTGACGCCGCAAGGGATTTCGGCGCGCTAACCGGCGGCCTGCATCGGATAATCGGGCACGATATTGACGTGACTCGATTCGATGACTTCGTGGACGATCTTGCCCAGCTCGGCCGCTTCGTACGGCTTGGCGATCACGCCGCGGAATCCGAAGTCCTGATAACGGCTCATCGTGGCATCCATCGCGTAACCGCTCGAGACGATCGCGTTCACGGTCGGATCGATCTCGATCAACTTCTTGAGCGCTTCCTTGCCTCCCATTCCGCCCGGCAACGTCAGATCGAGGATGACCGCGTCGAACCGTTCGCCCGCTTCCATTTTCTGCCGGTAAAGCTCGACGCCTTCCAGCGCGCTCTCGGCCTGGCTAACTTTGTAACCGAGCCGCTCGAGCGTGAACTCAACGAGAGCGCGGATCGCTTCTTCATCGTCGACGATAAGGATGCGGCCGGTGCCGGAAACGACTTCGTTCATCTGACGCGGCGGCTCGACCGGCAATTGCTGGTGTCGGAGCGCGGGCAGATAAATGGTGAAGGTGGAACCAAAATGGACTTTCGATTCAACGGTGATGAGACCGTTGTGGTTCTTGACGATCGAGTAAGTCGTCGCGAGACCGAGACCGTTGCCCTTCGGTTTGGTGGTGAAATACGGATCGAAGATTCGTTTGATGCAGTCCTCGGAAATGCCGACGCCTTCGTCGCGAATCGCGATGCGGATATAATCGCCGGGCGGAAGGTCGGTCACGGCCGGCGAAGAATTTGAGTCATAGCAGAAGTTATCGCAGCTGACCCGCAACGTTCCGCCGTTCGGCATCGCCTGATCTGCGTTGACGACGAGATTGGCGATGACCTGGCTGATCTGACCTGGATCGATTTCGGCCGGCCAGAGATCGGCGCCGAGGAGGAATTCACTCCGGCTGTGCGAGCCACGAAGCGAAAAACTGACTGTGTCCTGGATCAGTTTGCCAATGGACGCAGTCTTCTTAATTGGTGCACCGCCACGGGCAAAGGTGAGGAGCTGTTGCGCGAGATCGCGGGCGCGCATCGAGGCATTCTTCGCATCGTTG
>DATILK010000466.1:0-4144 GCA_035476555.1 Chthoniobacterales bacterium
GCCTTCATCGCGTGCCTGATTCCGTCGCTGCCCAATGTCGTCCACCAGATCACTCAAACGGTGGCGCTGTATCATATGGGGCCTGGCGTTTACGCGATCTTTGGCCGCTCGACCGTCATCTTCACCGCGGTCCTCGCTGTAATTTTCTTTCCGGAAGAACGCCACGTCATTCGGCAATGGCAATTCCAAATGGGGACGGCACTCGGACTCATCGGCGCGATCGGCGTCGTTTATTTTCAGGAAGGCTGGCAGGCGGGTGCGATGCCGTTGCGCGGGTTCGCCATCGCGTTCATAGCGAGTTTTTGCTGGGCGCTCTACAGCGTCCTCGTGAAACGGCCTTCCGCCATGCTCGGCCCGATCCGCAGTTTTGGCATAATCAGTTTCATCACCTCGTTCCTTCTCCTCCCGCTCACGATTGTGTTCGGAAAAATCGCGACGCCGCTCCAGGTCGATGCGGGAGTAAACATCATTCTCATCGTTTCGGCGGTGACGTGCATCAGCCTCGCCCACGTTTTGTATTACGTGGCGATCAAGAAAGTCGGCGTCGCACTCTCCCAAACTTTGCAGCTTATTTGCCCTGCCGGAGCGATGGGATTGTCCGCACTCTTTTTTGGGGAAAGGCTCACGCCTGCCCAACTGGGCAGCGCAGGTCTTCTCCTTCTCGGCGCGTTCCTCGCCATGCAGGTAAAACCCGCGACGGATCCGGTCGCATTGGAAGAAGTCTAGGCAGACAGAATGTTCTTCGGGCCAGATCGGTGCCGAGCTGTTCGGCGCCGTACCATTTTTCCAAGCAACGCTTGTCGAAGAGATCCGCGTTATTCGCTTTGAAAGCGCTCCACGTTCGAGTCGCTTCGGTCGCCCGCCGTTCGTTGATCAGCGCCAGGAAAGCGACCGTGATTGTTTCGTGATAAATCTGCGGCTTCCCCGCTTTCGCCGCTAACAACTTCAATCCGCGCGAAAACCGGCAGATCGCTTCGCCAAACGAATAGCGGCCCAGCATCTCGTAGCCGATCCGGACATGTTCCGAATGCGGAAACTGCGCGGGATCGATCGCACCTGTCTCGAACGTGCGCAGCTTTTCTGGAGCCGCTTCGCCAGGCGAAGCCTTAGTCATCGCGAAACCTCGACGAGCCGGTGGCTGTCCTTCGCCGTCAGGGTCAGACCATGCACGGTCTTGAACCGTTTTACGTGGGCGAGCGTTTCCGCTGAGAACGGCGCTTTTCCTTCCAGCGCGTGAAGCGTGATCCCCTCGAGTAAGTCGCCCAGAGAGAGATCGAGATAATCGGCGAGTCCACGCAAGACTTTCACCAGCCGCTTCTCCATCCGCGCCCCGATCTGGACCCGCTCGACTCGCTTCGGCGCGCCGGTTGTTTTCCTTGTCATGTTACAATGTTACCAAAGTAACACCATAACGCAACTTAATTATCCCTCGTGCGGCTTCAGCGACTGCACCTTGTGCGCCATTTCGATAAACCCGGCGCGGTATCCGGCCGTGTCCCGCCCTTTTCCTTCCTGCGCCCATTCGATCACGGCGCCGAAAGTCCCCTTCCCTTTATACTGCGAGTCGCGCAGCAGCATGCCGAACTCGGCCACCGCCGCCGCGAACTTCAAATCCTGCGCGGCGTTTTCGAATTTCGATCCATTGTCAGTAAACGAACGCTCCGTCAGCTCGCTCACGTCCCCGTCCGGTTTCTTGTGGCGCAACTTCACCGTCACCATTTCCGGCGATGCGCCCACTTCGGTTTTCGTGGCCGTGGAAGAACTCGGCGATTGATATTTCAACGGATCGACCGGTGGAACGCTGGCCGCCGGGTCCGTCGCGCCGGGGCCGGCCGGGACCACTTCGTAGAGAGCCGTCACCGTGTGGCCCGCGCCGATCTCGCCAGCGTCCACCTTGTCGTTGTTGAAATCTTCTTTTCGCAAAAGCCGCTTCTCGTATCCGATCAACCGATATGACGCCACCCGCGCCGGATTGAATTCCACCTGGATCTTCACGTCCTTCGCGATCGTCATCAGCGTGCCGTTGATCTGCTGGACGAGAACCTTCCGCGCTTCCTCGACGGAATCGAGATACGCGTAATTGCCGTTCCCCTTGTCGGCGAGCTTCTGCATCGTCGAATCCTTCAGGTTATCGGTGCCGACGCCGAGCACGCTCAGGAACACGCCCGTCTTCGCCTTCGCTTCGATCAATCGAATCAGGTCGCCCTGGTTCGTCACGCCGACGTTGAAGTCGCCGTCAGTCGCGAGAATCACGCGGTTCACTCCGCCCTTGATGAAATTGTCGGCGGCAACTTTGTAGGCCAGCTCGATTCCTTCGGCGCCATTGGTCGAACCGCCCGCCTGCAATTCTTCGAGTGCCCGCAAGATTTTTTCCTTCTGAGTTCCAGGCGTGGAATTCAGAGCCAACCCGGAGCCGCCGGCGTAAATCACAATCGCGACGCGGTCGTTCTGGCCCAGTTTGTCGACCAGCAAACGCATCGCCTGCTTCACGAGCGGCAATCGCTCCGCCGGCATCATCGAGCCCGAGACATCGAGGAGAAACACCAGGTTGCTCGCGGGTCGTTTTTCGTTCGCCACTTCGCGTCCTTTCAATCCGATCCGCAACAGCCGATGGCTCGGCTCCCACGGACAGCCGGTCGCGTCCAGATCGATCGAGAACGGCTTGTCGCCTTCGGGTTCCTTGTAGTCGTAGGTGAAATAATTGATCATCTCCTCGACTCGGACTGCGTCTTTCGGCGGCAGCGAGCCGGAGTTGATGAAGCGCCGCACGTTCGCGTACGACGCCGTGTCCACATCGATGGAGAACGTCGACAGCGGATTGCTCGCCGCGGGCAGGAACGGATTTTCTTCCACCTTGTCGTACGTCGCCGTGTTGAAATCCTGCCGGTAACGCGATGGCGGTTCGATCTCGGTCGCTTCGGTCATGCTGGCGCCGTTGCTCGCATACGAACGCATCATCGGCATGGGCTTGGGAGCGGAAGGATTGCGAGGGAGGCTTCCAGTCTTGCCCGCTGCCGCCAGATCCCGACCGGCGCTCTTCTTCTCTGCGCGAAATTCATCCTTCGCCAACGGGGGCGGCGGTGGCGGTTCGGCCGGTTGTTGCGCGACTTCCATCTCAACTGTCGGCTCTGGGATCGCTTCGATCGGCGCGAGATCTTGCTTTTCAGTTTTCGGCAGATCGCCAGCTCGCTTCGAGAGTCTTCCTGTCTCGCGCTGAATCGTCGTGATTGCTAACGCTCCGATCACCGCAAAAATGGCCAACGCCGCCGCGAGCGACCCCCATTGATAACGCGATGAGGAACGGCGCTGCTCTTCGATTCTCGCCGCGTCCGAAAAACGGGGGCGCTTCACCGCAATAGCGTTCGCAGGTTGCTGCCGGTCGGCTTCGTATTCCGCGCGCAGCAGCCGGGCGAATTGCTGCGTCTCCGCCACGTAACTTTGCGCCTCCGGCGAATCGGCGATCGCGTTCGCCATCTTCGCGTGGTCGTCGGGCGACAGCTCGCCGAGCGCGAATGCCGTCAGGTTTGGATCATCCAGGTTTACTTTCATGACACTGTTCGAGGTGTGAACGGCAGAAAATCCCGGGACGCTTTCCCGTAACGTTGCCGCAGAGTTTTGAGCGCGTTATGAATCATCACGCCCACATTGCTGACCGAGAGCTGGGTGATCTCGCTGATCTCCTGGTAGCTCAGGTCGTTTTGAAATTTCAGTTGGAGCACTTCCTGTTGCCGCGGCGGCAGCGTTCCGAGAATTTTGAGGAGGAACCCGGACGCCTCCTTTTGCTCCAGGGTTTCGAACGGCGCCGGCTGCTCGCTCTCCTTACTCTCGAGTAATTCCTGGTCGAGATACGTCATCCGTTTTTCTTTCCGGCAAATGTTGAGCGCCCCGTTGCGGCAGACGGTGAAGAGCCATTTCGCCGGCGCGCTGTCGATCTGCTCCCGCATTTCGTTTTGGAGCTTCACGAACGTTTCCTGGACCACGTCGCGGGCCCGGTCGCTGTCGCCCAAGATCCGGGTCGCGTATTGGAGGAGCGGCCGTTCAAAGCGGCGGAGGAGCGCGTCCATCTGCTGCCCATTTATTTTTCCCGCCTCGACTTCGACGCTTTGCATTTGCCCTTCAAGGAGTCTAACGCGCGGGCGGCCGG
>DATILK010000467.1:0-2118 GCA_035476555.1 Chthoniobacterales bacterium
GTGAACGAGGACGGCGGCACCGGCGGCAAGGCGCGATTAAGTGGAGTGCAAGTCGCGGGAAAAACCGGCACCGCCCAGGCGATGACGGAAGGCAAGAAGGACACGATCGCGTGGTTCGCGTGCTTCGCGCCTTTCGATAACCCGAAGTACACGATCGTGGTGATGGTGCAGGGCGGCGAGCACGGCGGCTCGGTAGCGGCGCCGATTGCGACGCGCATTCTCGAGCGCTCACTGGCGATGGATCAGGGAAATTTCCGGCAGCAAGTCGCGTGGGTGGCGCCAGCGCACAAAGCTAATCCATTCCAGATGATCCCGGCGGTCGAGTTCAAGGATTCCGGCCCGAAGATTAATGCGAGCGACGAAGAAAACCTCGATGGCACGAGCAACAGCGACATGGCGAACACGACCGCCGATCCGTCGGTGGAACCCGACCCGGACGCAGCCGGCAAGGTTCAGAAAAAGGTGATGCGTCCCGTCGTGGTCGCGACCCCACCGCCGCGCAAGCCCAACTTTTTTGAAAGACTTTTTGGCGTCCGCCCGAAGCCGGCGCCAGCACCGACGCCCCCGCCGAAACAACAACCACAACGGCCGGTGCGCAGATGATGAAAAATCTTGATCGAACCTTAGCGCACCCCCATCTCGCTTCGTTCCTGATCGCATCCACTCTCCCCGCTTATGATGGACAAAGTACGACGGATTTTAGGTCTGGCCGGCCCCAAGACCGGCAACAAACTGGTTATCAGTGTCGAAAAACTCGAGCGCCGCGTGGCGTTACTCGAGAACGGACGGCTCGAAGAATATAACGTCGAGCGCAACACCTCCCGGAACATCGTCGGCAGCGTTTACAAGGGAAAAGTCAAGAACATCGAGATGGGGTTGAAGGCGATGTTCGTCGACATCGGCTTCGAAAAAAACGCGTTCCTCCATTTCTGGGACGCGATCCCGGCCGCGCTCGACAGCGGGATTGAAGAAATCGACCGACCGAAAGGGCGCCAGCCGAAAAAACGAATCACGGCCAAGGATATCCCGAGCATTTATCCCGTCGGTTCCGACGTGATCGTGCAGGTGACGAAAGGACCGATCGGGACGAAGGGCCCGCGGGTGACGACGAACCTGAGTTTCGCCGGCCGCTACCTCGTCTTCATGCCGTACAGCGACCGCAGCGGCATTTCGCGCAAGATCGAGGACCCGAAGGAACGCGATCGGCTCCGGAAGATTTTGCGCAGCCTGGAAATTCCTGACGGCGTAGGCGTGATCATCCGGACGGTGGGCGAAGGGCAGCGGGCGCGTTATTTTGTTCGCGATCTCAGCATGCTGGTCGAGCAATGGGCCCGCGTGGAAGAGCTGATCCAAAACGAGCCGGCGCCCTGCCGCGTTTTTGAAGAGCCGGATCTCGTCGAGCGCACGGTGCGCGATTTTTTGACCGAGGAAATCGACGAAGTGGTGTGCGACGACCGGAACGCGATCGATCGGATGAACGCGATGGTGGGCCAGATTTCGCGCCGGGCCCGGAACCGGATCAAGTTCTACGACGGCGCCACGCCGATCTTCGAAACGTTCGGGATCCAGAAACAGATTGACGACGCGTTTCATCGCCAGGTGTGGTTGAGATGCGGCGGCTACATCGTGATCGACGAGACCGAGGCGCTGGTCGCCATCGACGTGAACACGGGCCGGAACAAGGGGGGCCGCGACGTTGAGAAAACGATTCTGCAAACAAACCTCGAAGCGGCCGATGAAATTGCGCGGCAACTGCGGCTGCGAAATATCGGCGGCCTTATCATCGGCGACTTCATCGACATGAAGAGCCGGAAGGATCAGCAGTCGGTTTATTCGTTGATGAAGGAACGTCTGAAGCGCGACAAGGCCAAGACGCACGTCCTGCCGCTGTCCGCTCTGGGATTAATGGAAATGACTCGGCAACGTGCGCAGGAAAGTTTGAGCGATTCGATCTACGAAAACTGCCCGTATTGCCAGGGCCGCGGAGTGGTCAAGACTTCGATGACGACGAGCGTGGAGCTCCACCGGACCCTCAATACCGTGATGCGGAAATATCAGGAAAGCGTCCACGAATTCCGAGTCATTTTGAATCCGGATGTGTTAAAGAGGTTGAAGGAG
>DATILK010000468.1:0-5077 GCA_035476555.1 Chthoniobacterales bacterium
TGGACGTGAGTGTGCGTGCCGACGACGGCCGACGTTTTGCCGTCAAGAAAACGGCCGATGGCAATTTTTTCGCTGGTCGTTTCACCATGCGCATCAACGAAAATCACCGGCGTCTCCTGCCGCATCGCCGCGACCGCCGCCTCCATCGCCGGAAAAGGATTTTCCAGGATCGGCTGCATGAACGTCCGCATCTGGACATTGATTACGCCGACTTTCCCTTTCGCGGTCTCGAGAATAATCGACCCGTGTCCCGGCGCGCCGGCTGGATAATTTATCGGTCGCAACAATCGCGGCTCCGTATCGATGAATGAAAAAATCTCCTTCTGATCCCAGATGTGGTCGCCCGTCGTGATCACGGAAACTCCGGCCCGGAGCAGGTCGATCGTGATCTTGGGCGTAATCCCGCGGCCGCCCGCGGCATTCTCGCCATTCACCACCACGAAATCGACGGCGTGCGATTCTTTCAGGCGCGGCAAATTCGCAATTACGGCGCTGCGGCCCGGCTCGCCCACGATGTCGCCTAGAAAAAGGATCGTCAGCATCGCGCGAGCATCGTATTGAAAAGCCCGAAAACCAAGGCCGTGATCTTTCGCCCGTTAATCTTCCTTTTCCTGTTCGCCTGCTCGTCCGCGTTCGCCGCCGATCATCTCAGCCATCCGCTGGCCGATCCACCGAAGTGGAAGGAGCTCGGAAAATTCCAGAGGACGATCACGCACGATGAATTCGACCGCTTGCTGCGCGGAGTTTACTGCACGCACGGAGTCAGCGACGACTTGATCCGAGTCGACGACAAAGTCGCCTGCATTTTGATGGACCGCGATGCGCAGAGCTGGTTCACCCTGCGATTCGCAACGTCCAACGCAAAAGCCGCGGCCATTCCGCGCTGGTGGCGTCCGGCGCGCGCCCCGCCGAAATCAAAGAAAAGCGGCCCGCTCTCCGGACTCAAGATCGCGCTCGATCCGGGCCACCTCGGCGGCGCCTGGGCGAAAATGGAAGAGCGCTGGTTCAAGTCGGGCGATGCGGCGCCGGTGGAGGAGGGCGAGATGACGTTGTTTGTTGCGAAACTGCTCGCCGAAAAACTGCAAGCGCTCGGTGCTCGCGTTTCGTTCGTCCGCGAGACGACGGAGCCAGTCACGCCGTATCGGCCGAATGATTTCAAGGAAACCGCGCGCGCCATCCTCAAGGCGGAAGGAATTGAAAATCCGCCGCAAGATTTCGAGCGGCCTGACGATCCGCAGCGGGAGCAGAGCGTGCGCTGGCAGAGCGAGATTCTGTTTTATCGGACGAGTGAGATTCGCGAGCGAGCGCGGCGCGTAAACACAAAGCTGCGGCCCGATGTTGTGCTGTGTTTGCATTTCAATGCGGAAGCCTGGGGCGACGAGCACAACCCGACATTGACCGATAAGAACCATTTCCATCTCCTCGTGAACGGATCCTATTTACCGCCAGAACTGGAATCCGATGACGTCCGTTTCGAAATGCTGCGACGGTTGCTCAGCCGAGATTTCGACGAAGAAATCAAGATCGCCGACGTCGCCGCCCTCGCGCTGGCGAAGAAGAGCGGCTTGCCAGCCTACGAATACACGAAGGACATCGTCACGAAGGTCGGCACGAGCGGATACGTTTACGCGCGCAATCTCGCCGCCACCCGCCTTTACGAATGCCCGGTGGTTTATTTCGAGCCCTACGTCATGAACAGCGTGGATGTATTCGCGCGGGTTCAGGCCGGCGATTACGAAGGAACGCGAGTCGTCAACGGCATCGAACGCCCGAGCATTTTCCGCGAATATGTCGACGGCGTCGTGGACGGGTTGGTGGAATATTATCGAGCAGCGCGGCCCTAAAGTTTTTCCACCGCCGCTTCGATATCCTCCATCGTTACGTCCGTAGCCAACCGGGCGGAACCGATTTTCGGAGCGACGACGAAGCGCACTTCTCCCTGCGAGAATTTTTTGTCGAATCGGATCGCTCTCAAAATTTTCTCTTTCGGAAAATTAGCGGGCAAGCGCGTGGGCAGCTCCAAGTTTTCGAGCGTGCTCACGATGCGATCGCGCTCCGCTTCGGGCAGCCCCGCCTTCTTCACGGAAATTTCGCAGGCCGCCACCATGCCGAGGCTGACCGCTTCGCCGTGAAGGAAAGCGCGATATTCGCCAGCGTTCTCGATCGCATGTCCGATCGTGTGTCCAAAATTCAAGAGCGCGCGTTCACCGGTGGTCTCGCGTTCGTCAGCGGCCACAATCGTAGCCTTGATTTCAACATTCCGGCGAATTAGCGCGGCCAGATCTTTGCGATCGAAGCGTTGCAGCATTTCGAACATCTCCCTGTCGCGGATTATCGCGTGCTTGATGATTTCGGCGAAGCCTTGGCGGAATTCGCGCGGCAGCAACGTCGCCAGCGTGTCGACGTCGGAAATGACGAGCGTGGGCTGGTGCCAGGCGCCGATCAAATTCTTTCCGGCGGCTGTGTTGACCGCGGTCTTTCCACCGATGGAGCTGTCGACCTGTGCGAGCAAAGTCGTCGGAACCTGCACACACGGAATCCCGCGATGATAGATCGCCGCCACGAACCCGGCGAGATCGCCAATCATTCCGCCGCCGAGCGCGATGACGAACGACGAGCGATCCAGAGCTGCTTCGCTCATTTTCTCGCAGATCATCGCGGCGCGCTCCATGGTTTTCGATTCTTCCCCGGCCGGCACCGTGATCAACGTCGGCTGGCGCCCACTCACTTTCAGACTCGCCAGAACCGCGTCGGCAAAACGCGGCGCGACATTGTCGTCTGAAATTACCGCGCACGCACGGCCAGCAAGCTTTTCACCGATCAGCGCGCCGATCTCGCCGAGAAGCTTGGAGCCAACGACAACGTCGTAGGTTTTTTCGCCAGCCTGAACGCAGATGGGTTTCACGACGACTCGATCGTACCGGTGCGCTTCCCTGCGCGAAAGCGAAAAGGCGCCGGAGTTGCCTTGACAAAACGCGCCGCCGTTCCTCTAAATGAATCATGCCAGATCCAGTCAATCCGACTCCGGGTGCGAATCCTCCTCCGGCTTCCGGCGCCAATACCACTACCACGACGGGATTGCCCTCGAATGTCGCCGCCGCGCTTGCTTGCATCCCGCTCATCGGCGGGCTCGTCTTTTACATCCTCGAAAAGCACGATCAATTCGTCCGCTTCTACGCGATGCAATCGATCATCTTTGGCGGCGTCTGGTTTCTCTTCAACCTCGCATCCTGGATTCTGCACGTGATCTTTGCCGCGATTCCGTTCGCGGGCTGGGCGCTCTCCGGCCTTTGGCTGTTCGTCTCGGCGCTCGTCCACCTCGGGTTCTTCGTGATCATGATCATCGCGATGATCAAGGCATTCAGCGGGGTCCGCTGGGACATTCCGTACATCGGACCGATGGCGCGCAAGCAGGTCGGCGAAGCGTGATTCGTTAGGCGATCAGCACGCCAGCAACTTCACGACGATCTCAGTCAGAATCAGTTCGTGATCGAGCTGGCTGCTGACGAGGCGGACGTTCGCTTCCAGGCACGCTTCGAGACCGGTAATGAGTTTCTTGGTTTCGAACCGGTGCGCCTGCTGGGCGGCGAGGCCGAGCGCGTAGCCATTGATCGTGCCGTCTTTTTTTCTCGGCAAATGCTCCGTTGCTTCGGCGGGTAATCGATTCAAGGCAGAGATGAAACTGAAAGGCGCGTGCGGCCGCGGAACGCGATGGCGTTCCATCAAATCTTTCGCGAGGAGAAGATTTCGAACGGTCGGCAGGATCGCCACCAACAGGATGCCGATCGCCGTTTCGCCCTGATCGAGCAGCCGCTTCACCAGCATGAGCGCGCGCTCCAGATCGCACGCTGCCATCGCGTTTCCCAATTCAAAGATAACGCCGGCCCGAGAGAGCGGCACCAGCTCGCGTACTTGCTCGACGGAGACACCGCGGTCATGGCCACAATACAGATCGATTTTTTCCAGCTCGTTCTCGATCTGGCGAGTGTCACCGCCGGTGAGCAGCACAAACAGATCGAGAGCGTCGTCGTCGAACTGCAATTTTCTCGTCTTCGCTTTTTTCCGGACGATCTCGGTCGCTTCCTCTTCCCAGCCGGCGCGCGAAGAATCGAGCCGATCGATGACCTGCACGTCGGCGCGTTTCGTGAGCGTCTTGTAGAATGACCGCCGCCTGTCGGTCTCGGTCGCGCTGATCAAAAAAGTCACGTCCTGACCGAGGCCGGCTTCGAAAACTTCCGCGAGTTCCTCGAGCGCGCCCTGCACTGCCGCCGAACGGCCGATCACGCTATCTGCCAGACAATTTGCGTTCTTGAACCAGACCAGTTTCGCGCCGCCAAAAAACGGGAGCGTTTGCAACGCTTCGATCGCTAAACGGATTTTCGTGACCGCCTGGTCGACATTGTCCGCGCAGGCATCGATCACCTCGATGCCGAATTCGCCTGCGCCCGGCGGGGTTAATTTCGCCGCGAGCTCCGCCGCGATGCGTTTCACCTCGCTCTCGTCGGAACCAACGATCGCGTGGATATTGGATTCCGATTCAACGGTCTTGGTCTTGGTCTCGGCCTTGGGCACGACGCCAAGTTTCGCGGTCTCAGCGTTGTAGGGCAAGCGCATCGCTTACCGTTATTTTCAAGCCGGCAGGCAGAGCGCCTGCCCCCAATTACTCAATTGTTCTTTGCCTGCTGCTCAGGACTTCCAAGCTCGTTCGTCGCGTATTCGCGAAATTTTTCCTCGAGTGCTACGACCGTCAGGAACTTCGTTGCATAAGTTTGGAACAGCGCGGTCTCGAAGGGTTGATGCCGCGCGAGGGCATCGAGCAGAAGAAGAAAGCTTGGCTTGTCGGTCGCGGCGAGAAATCGCACCAGCCGTTCCGCTTCATCGTAAAACGTCTCGACCCGATCGGACGGCGGGTAAGTCAGCGCCATTAAATCGGCGAGCGGGATGAGCTTCGCCTCGTCGATCGCGCGCGAATGCGGACGGGCGTCGTAATTCCGTGCGCGCATATAACTCGCCCGGGCGCCTTTCGAAACGAACTGGGCAAACCCTTCGTTCAGCCAGCACGGAATGCCATCCGGAT
>DATILK010000469.1:0-3257 GCA_035476555.1 Chthoniobacterales bacterium
AGCGAAGAACACAATTACGCGCGCGACGGCTTCTACGCCAAGTCGCAGAGCGATGAAGTCAAAGCCGCCGATCTCGAATTGAACGTCCTCGAATCAATCGAGGACGTTACGCAACAGGTCAACGCGGCAGTCAAACCCGGCATGTCACCGGACGCGGCGAGCAGGGCGCGCGAGGCGGCCGTTGCCCAAATCGAGAAGGATAGCAAAGAGAAAACCGGGCTCCGGTCCGACGTCGTCACACTTTACCAGGGCGGCGTTTATAATTTGTATCGTTACAAACGCTACGACGACGTCCGAATCGTCTTCGCACCCGAGGAGCAGATGGCGTTTTTTGGCGGGGATCCGGACAACTTCGAATATCCGCGGTACGACCTCGATATTTGCATCTTTCGCGCTTACGAAAACGGTAAGCCGGCGAAGATCGAGCACTTCCTGAAATGGAACAGCAAAGGCCCGGCGGATAACGAACTGACTTTCGTGAGCGGACACCCGGGACGCACGGATCGCCAGCTGACCGTGAGTGAGCTGGCCGAAACTCGCGACGTCGAGATTCCCTATCTGCTCGACTTGTTCGCGCGGCGCGAGGTGATGCTGCATTCGTTTGCGAAACGAAGCTTCGAAAATGCGCGGCGCGTCCAGGCCGATGTTCGCGGCATTGAGAATAACCGGAAACGATACGACGGCTACATCGCGGCGCTGGTCGATCCGGAAGTATGGGCGTCGATCGAACAGCGCGAAAAAACATTGCGCGATGGGATGAATGGGAACGCGCAGTTCCAGTCCACCCTCGCCGCTTACGATCGAATCAAGCAGGCGCAGGACGCGATTTCGAAAGTGGCGCCGGTTTACAATTACTTCGAATCATTCCGTGGTGGACGGGGTGCCGCCTATCGCGCGCCCCGGGCGTTTTTCAGCACCCTATTCAAGTACGCGCGGCGTCTCGTTCGCGCCGCGGAGGAACGACCCAAGCCCAACGGCGAACGGTTTCCGGAATTCCGCGACAGCAACAAGGAATCGCTCGAGCTGGATTTGTTTTCGACCGAACCGATCCACGAAGATGTCGAGCAGTTGAAGCTAACGAGTTCGCTCACCGACATGGTATCTCGGTTGGGTTATACCGATTCGCTCGTCCAGAAAGTTCTTGCGGGAAAATCGCCAGCCGATCGCGCCGCCGAGCTTTCCAAGAGCAAGCTGAAGGATGTTGCCTTTCGCAAACAGCTCTATGAAGGCGGCGCCGCGGCGATCGCGTCCGCGAGCGATCCGATGATCGAGCTCGCGAAGTTAGTCGACGGCCCGGCTCGTAACGCGCGAAAGATTTGGGAAGCGCAGGATGAAACCAAACAGCAGGCCTACGCCGAAATCGCGAAAGCGCGCTTCGCGATTCAGGGGACGAACAGCTATCCGGACGCGACGTTCACCTTGCGACTCTCGTATGGCCCGCTCAAGAGCTACGAGGAAAATGGCAAACAGATCGCGGCGTTAACCACGCTGGCCGGTCTCTACGAACGCGCGGCGCAGCACAACAACCAGTCCCCGTTCGATCTGCCGAAACGCTGGCTCGATCGGAAGAACAAGTTGAACCTCAGCACGCCGTTCAACTTCGTTTCCACGGCTGACATCATCGGCGGCAACAGCGGCAGCCCGGTCGTGAATCAGGCGAACGAATTCGTCGGCATTATTTTCGACGGGAATATTCAGTCGCTCGCGCTCGATTGCATTTACACCGAGAAGCAGGCCCGCGCTGTCAGCGTCGATTCCGCCGCGATCACCGAAGCGATGCGGAAAATTTACGACGCCGGCGCGCTGGCGGACGAGCTCGGGAAATAAGAATTGCCGCGACGGGCGTCAGGGCAGCTGCTTCAGCAGCGTCTTCCAACGCGTCCAGGCATCGTCGCGCGCCGTTTTATTTTCGGCGGTTCCGGTCGGCGATTCGCCATCGCGCATGAAGCCATGGCCAGCTCCTTTGTAGATCACTGGCTCATATTTCTTGCCGGCCGCTTTCATTAGCTCTTCGGCTTTCGGGATGGTGGCGTTTACCCGCTCGTCTTTCTCGGCGTTAAAGCCGTACACGGGACACGCAATTTTCCCCGCGTCTTCGGCGTTATCGACCGCGACCCCGTAGAAGGAGTAAGCCGCTTTCAATTTCGGATTAACGCTCGCATAACCGAATGCCCATCCCCCGCCCCAACAGAATCCGCAGACGGCGAGCGTCCCATTGGCCGATGGAATTTTCGTCAGCGCATAATCCGAAGTCGCATTCAGGTCGGCTTTCACCTGCTCCTTCGGCAACGCCGAGATCGCTTTGCGGGCGACGTCGATATCGGCGTAGGTCTGGCCGCTGAGCAAATCAGGCGCGATCGCGATCACGCCGTTCTCCGCCAGCTGATCGCACACGCCGCGGACCCAATCCGTGAGTCCAAAAATCTCGTGGATAACAACAACTACCGGCGCCTTGTCTTTGCGCTCGGGATAAACCACGAACGCTTTGAGGGTGCGTTCGCCCGATTTGTATTCCACCCACTCCCCATGCCGCGACGATTTTTCCAGCCGCGCTTTCGCCCAATCCTGCGCGGAGGCGGTAGCGGCAACAAGAACGACGCTGAGGGTCAGAAGGATCTTTTTCATCTTCTTGTTCTGTTCGTTAGGCCGCCGGTGGTGCCGCCGTCCCGCGCTTCCAGATCAACGCATCGAGACTGATCCGGCCGCTGCCATAGAAGAAGATGAACAGAAAGAGAAAACAATAAACGACCGCGAGCTCACCGTGGTTAATGATCGGAAGAAAATTGTTCGGAGCGTGGGCCTTGAAATAGGCAATCGCCATGATGCCGCTTCCGAGCAACGCGCCAAGCCACGTCAGCAAGCCGAGCGCGACCAAAATTCCACAGACCAGCTCGAAGCAGCCGAACACGCGCATGGGCATCTCACCCGCTACCTTGCCGCCGAACATTCCAAACACCTTTTGAGCGCCATGACAGGCAAACATGATTCCGACAATCAGCCGCATGATGCAGTAAACCGGATCCGCGAATCTCTTTAGTGAATTCATGCGGGGAGGCTGGGCCAGCGCGCCCGGTGATGTCAAGATTGTGTTGCAGCGACGTCGCGACAGATTGCCAAGATTTCTAGCTTGAGTCACGGTGCCTGCGTGCAACTCCAAATCGGTTACTCCGTTTAACCGTGGCTGAGAAAATCGTAATCGTTGGTGGTGGTGCCGCCGGTTTTTTCGCAGCGATCACATGCGCTGAGGCAAATCCGGC
>DATILK010000470.1:0-2757 GCA_035476555.1 Chthoniobacterales bacterium
ACGTGTGACGTGTGACATGTGACAAGATGAACTCAGCAGCCAGCCGACCAATCCTCGTTCCCAAACTCTGTTTGGGAACACACTTGTCTTCGAAACTCTGTTTCGTGACTGGGCCAACAGAGTTGGCAAGACATTGGCATTCCCAAACAGAGTTTGGGAACGAGGCTTCCAGTCGACTTCCGACATCGAACCTCTGATGATCGCTGACCTTCGCTACGCCTTCCGCCAGTTAATCAAGGCGCCGAGCTTTAGCCTGACAGCAATCATTGCTCTTGCGCTCGGCATTGGCGCGACGACGGCGATGTTCGCGGTGATCTACGCGTTCCTCCTCCGGCCGCTGCCCTACGCGAAGCCGGACCAACTCGTCATGCTCCAATCGCGCGGCGTAACGACCGGAAACGATCTCGGGGTCAATTACCTCGATTTCGTCGACTGGCAAAAACAGAACCGCAGTTTCTCCGATCTCGCGTTTTTCAATCTCCGGTGGAATGGAAATGTCGACTCGCCCGAGGGGATGACCGAAACGTTGAAGACGACGTTCACCACTGCGAACCTCTTCTCCCTTCTCGGCGTTCAGCCAATGCTCGGGCGCGATCTCACCCGTGCCGACGACGAGCCAAAAGCCGCGAAGGTCATACTGATTAGCGAACGTTTGTGGAAGAAAAGCTTTGGCAGCGATCCAAACATCATCGGCCGCGATATTCGTCTCGACGGGACGCCGCGAACGGTTGTCGGGGTGATGCCGGCCGGCTTCCGTTTTCCTTCGCAAAGCGACATCTGGGTTCCGATGGCGTCGGTCTTCGGGATGAACGACAACCGTTCGTGGCGCGCGGACCAGGCGGTCGCCCGCCTCAAGCCCGGCGTCACGGTCCAAAGCGCTCAAAGCGAGATGAGCGTGATTGCGGACCGGCTCGCCCAACAGTATCCCGAGACCAACAAGTTGATCGGCGCCGCGGTTGTCCCGATGCGCGACCACGTCGTCGGCAACGTTCGGTTTTCATTGCTCGTCCTGCTCGCTTCGTGCGGCGGCGTGCTCTTGATCGCGTGCGCGAACGTGAACCAGCTTCTCCTCGCCCGCGCGACTGCCCGCGAACGCGAACTTTCAGTCCGGGCCGCTCTCGGCGCCAGTCGCTGGCGGCTGGCGCGACAAGCGCTCACGGAAAGCGCGCTTCTCGCGCTGATCGGGAGCGTGGTCGGTACCCTGCTCGCTTTTTGGCTGGTCGATTTTGTAGTCACGGCGATTCCAGTCGAATTGCCGTTCTGGATCCGGATCGATCTCAATCCGGTCGTGCTCGGCTTCACGATTCTGGCTTCATGCCTGACGACGTTGCTCGCCGGGTCGTTCCCGGCGTTCCAGAGCGCCGGAATTGATATTTCGCAGACAATGAAAACAACCGCGGGGACCGTGGCTGGCGCGGGAGCGCGTTCGCGGGAAATGCTGACGACTGCCCAGGTCGCGATCTCGATCGTGCTCCTCGTCGGCGCGAGTCTGGTTCTGCGCAGCCTTTTGAAGTTGAGCGAAATCGATCCCGGCTTCGACCCGAAGCGCGTCGTGATGATGGAAGTCAACCCGACCTACAACGGCGACGAGCCGGCCCAGACTCGGGTCGATCGTTTCTCGCGATTGTTGCAACGTCTCGCCGCGATGCCGGGCGTCGAAGCCGTCGGCGCGAACAACAGTCCGCCGTTCGTCCCGCAACGGCCGTGGAACCGCAGCCAGGTCGTGGGCGAGGCCCAGCCGGTCGCGGCGCAATCGCTCAACCCGGTGGCGAACTTCCAAACCGTCAGTCCGGATTATTTCGGAGTCCTTCACATTCCGCTAGTTCGGGGACGATTTTTCTCCGACGGCGACAAACTCGATGCGCCGCGGGTTTGCATCGTCAGCGAAAGACTGGCCAGGGCCGTCTGGCCTGACGAGGATCCGATCGGGCGAAAATTGCGCCTCGGCGGGCCCGGCACTTTGGCTGAGGCGGATGACTGGCTGACGGTCGTCGGGGTGGTGAGCGACGTGCGGCATCAGGCTCTGGAGCGCGAAGCCGGTCCCGACCTTTATAAGCCGAGTCTCCAGCTCGCTTGGAAGCAAATGCATTTCCTGGTGCGCGCCCGCGGCAACGCGCTCGCGTTGGTGCCGGCGATTCGCCGCGAGATCGCGAGGACGGCGCCGGAAGTTGGCGCTTTCAATTTCGTCTCGCTCGAACAGGAAGTCGCCAATTCGCTTTGGCAATCGCGGCTCCGCGGATGGTTGCTGGGATTTTTCTCACTCGTCGCGGTCGCATTGGCCGCGACCGGATTGTCCGGCGCGGTCGCGTATGGCGTCGCGCAGCGCACCCGCGAGATCGGCCTGCGCATGGCGCTCGGCGCAACGCGGGCTGCAATTTTGCGGCTTGTTCTTGGTCGTGGAATGCGCGCGGTGGCGGCGGGCCTTGTCACTGGGATTGGTGGCGCCCTTCTCGTCTCGCGTCTTTTGAGCGCTTCGCTCTTTGGCATCAGCGGCAGCGACCTAACGAGTTATGGGACCGCGTGTCTGGTCCTCGCCGCCACTGCCGTTGTCGCCGCGTTGATCCCCGCGCGACGCGCCAGCCGGGTAAACCCAATGGAAGCCTTGCGCACCGAATGAAATTTACCAATCGAGAATCGAAATTCGAAATTCGAAAATCCACATGCTAAACGACATTCGTTACGGCCTTCGCCAACTCATCAAGCATCCGGCGTTCACTATCATCGCGATCCTCACTCTCGCGCTCGGCATCGGGGCGA
>DATILK010000471.1:0-7150 GCA_035476555.1 Chthoniobacterales bacterium
ATCAGCTCGCGCGCGTAGTTCTCGTTAGGCAAGGTTCCACGCGACGGATTTGCCTTGTCATTCTGAAGCATGTTCAGATACGCGCCCATCGCGGGATTGAGCGTGACGTCCTCGAGCAGTTGCCGATAATTTGCGAACGCATCGCGCACGAGCACGTCGTAATAGGCCGGCAAGGCGAACGGGCGGTTGGCGAGTCCGGCGCTATTGATTGAGACGACGAGCGTTTCGCTCAACGCAAACGCGACCCGTTGCCGCAATTGATCCTGGCCGGCGATTGCATTCGTCCACCATGCGTCATTGGTCATCGTGAGCGTCGGCTGGTTCGGCGTCGCGCTCGGGCTCGGCGATGGACTTGGCAGTGCCGCGAACGCCGCATCCACGAATGCCAAATGCGACGACATCGGCGCCGCGAATTGCGCGTTGAGAAAGGCGTCGTAACCCTGGCTCTGGACTTGCGCGATCAGCGCGTCAGTCGCTCCAAAGGTCGCTTGCGAGAGGAAACGTCCGGCCGCTGCGGCAGTCGGAGTTCCAGCGGGCAGCGCCGGCGGCGGCGAGGGCACCGGCGCGGTTTGTGCACCCGTCGACAAATTGAAGAAGCCTTTGATCTCGCCGGTCGGATACATCGCCGTGTGAATGTTCACGTAGGTCTGACCGGCCCTGATCATGTTTAGGATGTCGGTCGCGCTGAAATTACCGACCTGCGTAAATACCCAGATCAAGCTGCCGTCCGGTTGCGGCGTCGCGGCATCGATATCAAACAGGATGGTGCCGTCGGCGGCGTGAACGTGCATGCCCGTGATGGGGCCTGTGAGATTCGAGTAGGTGTACGAGATGACCGCAGATTTCCCATCCGCTGCCAGGCGCAGAGTCGCCGTGCCCGAGCCTTGCGACGTCGCCGCGCCCTGCGGTCGAAGTTCGGTGATGTAAAGCGTGGAACCATCCGCGCTTGGCGGTTGATCGAGATCGTACATTTCCACGAGCGCGATGCCCGTCGTGTTGTTGGCGCCACGGACAATCGTCGTGTAATTCCCTGGCGGCAGAGTCCAAACAACCGCCGGCTCGTGATCGTCAGTCGGCGCGATCGTGCTCGCGGCGATCTCCGCCTGCTGATCTGTGCGCCAATTATCGTTCGACTTGATCAGACCACCGTTGCCGTCCCGCAATTCCAATGTCGGATCCATTAGCCGGCCCGCAATCGGCGAGCCGTTGAGGAACAACGACGGACCCCGCGCGCGAACCAGCATCCGTTTCGGCACGTCGCCGCGCACGATGAAGCCGCCAATCATGATGTTGTCGCCAGTGAGAACGTTACCGCGCGTGGAAATGTTCGCGAGCCGTGCCGGCGAACCGTCCGGATCGAGATCGTAAATCTCCATCACGCCGATCCCGGTGGCGTTGTTCGCACCGCGAACCACCACGGTGTAGGGGCCGGTGTTGATCGTGGCGATCAGGGCCGACTCGAGATCGTTTGCGGGCGCGAGCCCGGCATTGATGATCTCTGTCTCCTGGGTGCTCCGCCAGTTGTCATTCGACGCGATAATGTTTCCCGCGGCGTCATGCAATTCGACGATCGGATCGCTTAGCTTCCCGGCAATCGACAGCGACGGGCCGATGGCGCGCACTGCGATCTTTTTCTGGCCGCTGCCGTAGACGATGAAGCCACCGATCAAAACGTTGTCGCCGGTTTGAACAACCATGCGCGTCGAAAGATTAACTGCGCCGGAAATCGCGAGCGCCGGTTGCGCGATGATCGAGCACACCAGGGCCGCTCCCGCCGCCCATCCTGCGCCTGAAAAAAAACGTCTCATTTTTTGTCCGATTCGCGCCGCAGGAGAAATCTCAGCCGAGCCGAGGTGGCGAATTATCTGGGAGAGAAAAAGTGAGCAGTATTTAGACCGAGCCATCGCTTGATTTCTACGCGGCTGCCGGCCGCAATCCCCGGCTATCAAACACGCAACTCTGTGAGAAGTCGCGCTTTTTATCCGGGCCAGCCAGTGCTTAATTTGCAGCCGCATGTCTTCCGCCCCGAAGAAAACCGAGCCTCAACTGAATTTCGAAGCCGCCATGGATCGGCTCGAGGAAATCGTCGAGCAGATGGAATCCGGCAAAATGATGCTGGAGGAATTAATCGGGCGTTATGAAGAAGGAATGAAACTGGTGAAAATTTGCCAGGAACGCCTGGCCAACGCCGAGCAGCGGATTGAGATCATTACTCGCAACCATGCCGGCAAGGCTGTAGTAAAGAATTTCGAGCCGGCGCAGGAAAAGGAAGCGCCGGCCGCTGAAAAAGGAGCAAACAAGAATGACGACGTCAGCCTCTTCTGAGACGGCCACCGCCACGGCACCGCGGGTACTGGATGGGATTCGTTCGCCGGCCGACATCAAGGCGCTGAACGAAGATGACCTGCCGCAGCTCGCGCAGGAAGTGCGCGACGAACTGATCAAGGTCCTGTCGCAAACCGGCGGTCATCTCGGGCCGAACCTCGGCGTCGTCGAATTGACGATCGCACTTCATCGCGTTTTCGAGACACCGAAAGACCGGTTTGTCTTCGACGTGAGCCATCAGGGTTATGTCCACAAAATGTTTACCGGCCGGCTCGATCGGATCGGCACGATGCGGCAATACCAGGGGCTGAACGGATTTCTCCTGCGCACCGAAAGCGAGCACGATTGCTACGGCGCCGGGCACGCGGGCACTGCGCTCTCAGCCGGGCTGGGGATGGCGGTCGGGCGGGATTTGCGCGGCGGCGATGAGAATGTGGTCGTGGTGGCGGGTGATGCGGCGTTCACCTGCGGCATCAGTTATGAAGCGTTGAACAATGCGAAATCGCAGACGCGGCGATTCATCGTCGTGCTGAACGACAACGAATGGTCGATCGCGAAAAACGTCGGGGCGATCGCGAGTTACCTGAATAACATCGTCGCGAATCCGACCTACGCCGGACTTCACGATAAAGCGCGCCGGTTCATCGAAGCGATTGCGGGCAAGACGGCGGTCGAGTTCGCCCATCGCTTTGAAGAGGGCGTGAAAAATCTCCTCTTGCCGAGCGTGATTTTCGAAGAACTCGGCCTGCGTTATTACGGACCGATCGACGGGCACGATATCCCGCTGCTCATTCGCACCTTCGAATTTCTCAAGACGCAGGATGAGCCCGTGCTGCTCCACATTTTGACGAAGAAAGGCAAAGGCTACGAGCCGGCGATCGCGAAGCCGGACAAGTTCCACGGCCTCGGCAAATACAAGATCGAGAGCGGCGAGACTGCGCCCGCACCGACGCCTACCTACTCGGAACTAATGGGCAAGACGCTGGCAAAATTCGCCGATTCCAATCAGAAGATCGTTGCCATCACGGCGGCGATGCCGAGCGGCACCGGCCTCGGATTTTTCCAGGCGCAACATCCGACGCGTTATTTCGATGTCGGCATCGCGGAAGAACACGCCGCGCTTTTCGCGTGCGGTCTCGCTACCCAGGGCCTGAAACCGTTTCTCACGATTTACTCGACGTTCATGCAGCGCGCCTACGACATGATCATCCACGATATTGCGCTCCAGAATTTGAACGTTGCGCTCTGCATGGACCGCGCCGGCCTCAGCGGCGACGACGGCCCGACGCATCACGGCCTCTTCGACATCGGCTATCTCCGGCACATACCGAACATGGTCCACATGCAACCGAAGGATGAAGACGAATTCATCGACATGCTCTGGACGATAGCCAACTACGACGGCGGTCCAATTGCGATCCGTTATCCGCGCGGCGCCGGCACCGGCGCGGTGCCGAAAGCTTCACCCAAACTTCTCGAGATTGGCAAAGCCGAAGTCGTTAAACACGGTCGCGACGTGGCAATTTTCGGACTCGGTAACATGTTTGAAGTCGCGGAAGAAGCGGCGAAGAAACTGGAGGAAAAAGGAATCTCTGTCGCGCTGATCAATCCGCGCTGGATCAAACCGATCGACACCGGCACGCTGGAATTTTTCGCGCGCGGCGTCGAAGTCGTCTGCACGATCGAGGACCACGTGCTCCACAACGGTTTCGGCTGCGCCGTCATGGAGCATCTCCATTCCCAGATGATCAACACGCCGGTGGTTCGCATCGGCTGGCCCGACCAATTCGTCGAACACGGGACGATTCCGATTCTTCGGAAGAAACACGGCATAACAGCGGACGCGCTTGTAGAGAAAGTCCTGCCGCTGCTGCAAGGCAAGAGCCGCAGTCATTCGTCCGTCGCGTGAGCGTCATCGAGACGCGCGGGCTGACCAAGGTTTATCGGACCTACCGCAAGGAAGGCGGGCTTCGCGGCTCCATTAAAGGACTCGTTAGGCGCAAGTACGACGAAACTCGCGCGGCGGACGACGTGACCTTTCAGATCGAAGAAGGCGAGCTCGTCGGGTTTCTCGGGCCGAACGGCGCCGGCAAAACGACTGTGCTAAAAATGCTGTCGGGTTTGCTGAATCCGACTTCGGGTGAGGCGCGCGTGCTGGGGTTCGTACCGTGGGAGCGGAGTAACGAGCTGAAGCGGCAGTTCTCGCTCGTGATGGGACAGAAAAACGCGCTCTGGTGGGATTTGCCGGCGCAGGAATCCCTCGAGCTGAACCGCGCGATTTACGGAATCGACCGCGAGCGATTCAAGAAAGTCGTCAACGGCTTGGCCGATCTTCTCGACGTACAGGACAAGATGAATGTCATGGTGCGCGAGTTGTCGTTAGGCGAGCGGATGAAAATGGAATTAATTTCGGCGCTGATCCACGAGCCGCGCATCCTTTTTCTCGACGAGCCGACGATCGGTCTTGATGTCGTCAGCCAAAAGCGGGTCCGCGAATTTCTCCGGCTTTACAACTCGGAACACAAAATCGTCACGATGCTGACCAGCCATTACATGCAGGACATTGAAGAGCTGTGCGACCGCGTCATCGTGATCGATCACGGCAAGATCTTCTTCGACGGTCCGCTGGACACGATCATCGATCGATTTTCCAGCGCAAAGGTCATCAGCCTCACGTTTGAGGAGGGCGCCGCTTGCGACTTCGCCCGCTTCGGAGAAGTGGTGGAGCTGAAGCCGATGTCGGTGCAAATCAAAGTGCCGCGCGCGCAGGTCACCGAAGTGGCGCGCAATCTCCTCGACAGCTGCAAAGTCACCGACATCAACGTCCAGGAATTGCCGGTCGAAGAAGTGATTCGCCAATTGTTCGGCGAACACGACACTACGCGCGCCGCGTCCGAGCGCGCGCCTTCAGAAGCGTGAGCTAGCGGCGGTAAAGTGCCTGCCGCAGTTCGTTCGCGTAAGCAGGATTCAGCTCGAAGGCCGTTACCGGCATTTCGGCCAGCTGGACTTCGTCGAAATACGGAATGGATTCGACCAGGCCGGCCGACATCAGACTGTTGAGCGTGTCGGTGACGTCCTCGCCGTCCATGTGAGTCTGGTCCTGGAGTTCGGCGCCCATCATCGCTTCGGCAAAGCCAATCGCACGCACGACAGTCGCTTCGCGTCCGCTGAGTTTGATGTTCCGCATGCGATTTTTTTAGCAGCTTCCATACCGACAAGATTCGGCAGGCTGGCGACTTAAAGTCCGAAACTTGGGAGGATACTTTCGCCCATTGCGACTTCGAATGTCGGATAGCGCGGCTCCCATCCCAGCGCTCGCAGTTTGCGATTGCTCACGCGCTTGTTGCTCTGGCCTCGCTTGCTCGGACGCGCAGCTTCGGTCGCCGCCGGCAATGACTTTTTCAGTCGCGCACTGAGAAACGTGTGAGCATCACGAGCGGTGATTGGCGCATCGCCGACGACGTTGAATATCTCTCCGCGACATTCGGCCCGTCGGTCAGCTAACAGAGCGAAAGCGCTGACGATGTCGTCTCGATGCACTTGGTTGATCAGCCGGTCAGGTTGATCGGGGAATTTCCCTTCCAAAAATCGCGTGAGAAAGAACGAGCGCCCCGGTCCGTGAATTCCTCCGAGCCGCGCGACAATTCCGCCCGCGGCCAGCACCAGACCTTCGGTCGCGCGCAGGATTTGTCCCTTCGCGTGACGCGGGTCCGCCAGACTGTTTTCATCGACCACGCTTCCGTCTGTCTGCGCGTAAACGCTGGTGCTACTCGTGAACAAGAGCGTGGCTGTCGGAAACGCGCGGAGAAGATTTTGCGCGCCCTCAAAATACAACCGGCGATATTGTTTCTCGTCGCCGCCGCGCGAGCTGACGCAGTGAATAACGAAATCGAAATTGCCTGACGCCTCGGCCTTCGTGACATCGACCGCGCGCACCGGGTATGGCCGGTCAGATAACTTCGCGGCCGACTCAGCGGACGCAGTCCAGCCTTCCACCGCCCAGCCGGATTCGTGAAAACGATTGGCCGCGGCTTCCCCGACGTAGCCGCAGCCGGCGATCAAAACGCGCGGCATCGTTAATTCAGAACGGCGGGAGCAATCTCGATTTCCTCGAAGGGACTCACCTGCGTCGCGCGGACCTGCTTGAGCCGAATCAATTCGAGCAGCGCCAGGAACGTCACCACGATCTCGACTCGCGACGCCATCTGCGCGAAGAGCTCCGAGAATTTCAGCGTCACGCCGCCCGCGATCTGCCGCAGGATCGATTCGATCTTGTCCGACACCGTGTAGTGCTCGCCGAAGAGCTGCTGCAAATCCTCCCGCGCCTCGACGCGCTTGATCACCGTTTGAAGCGCGTTGATCAGCTGGAAAATTCCCACTTCTCCGAGCGGCAAAGGCGCACTAGCGAAATCGGCAACCTTCAGTCCGGCGCGCGAAAACATCCGTTCCTGCTCGAGCGCCCGCGTCTGCAATTGCGCCGCCGCTTCCTTGAACTTCTTGTATTCGATCAGCAGCCGAATCAAATCCCAGCGCGGATCGTCTTCCTCCGCCTCTTCATCTGGCGGCTGCTGGTCCATCGGCAACAGGCTCCGGCTTTTCAAATAAATCAGGTTCGCCGCCATGACGATGAACTCGCCCGCGATATCGATGTTCAATTCCTTGAAGGCCTGGAGATATTCCAGGTACTGCTTCGTGATCCGCTCGAGCGAGATGTCGTAAATATCGATCTCGTCCCGCTTGATCAGGTAGAGCAGCAGATCGAGCGGCCCCTCAAATACCTCCAGCTTAACCTTGTAATCCGTCTCCATCGCGCGCCGCGCATGTT
>DATILK010000472.1:0-2574 GCA_035476555.1 Chthoniobacterales bacterium
AAGAGATTTTTCCCGAGGCAATTTTCGCCGTGCATCTGGATCATGGCGATGAGCAGACCTGTTATGATTGCATCGACTCGGGCTTCTATAGCTCGGTGATGATTGACGCCAGCCACGCGGCTTTTGCCGAAAACGTGGCCATCACCAAGCGCGTGGTCGAGCGCGCCCACCCGAAAGGCATCAGCGTGGAGGCCGAGCTCGGCCAGCTGGGCGGCGTGGAGGAAGACATTAAGGTGGATGAAGGCCACGCCTGCCTGACGAATCCGGATGAAGCCGTGGAATTCGTAAAACAGACAGGCTGCGATTCACTCGCCGCTGCGATCGGGACGAGCCATGGCGCCTACAAATTCAGAGGAAAACAGGGACTGCACTTCGATGTCATCAAGGAGATCAGCGATAAAATCCCCGGGATGCCGATCGTCATGCATGGTAGCTCGAGTGTTCCAAAGGAAGAAGTCGAACGGATCAATGCGGCCGGCGGAAAACTCGACCCCAGCGCGCGCGGCGTGGACGAGAACGAATACCTTCCCGCGGCAAAGCTCGGCGTGACCAAGGTGAATATCGATACCGATGGCCGCCTCGTGTGGACCCGCGTCCATCGCGAATTCTTCCGCGACAAGCCCGACCAGTTCGATTTCCGTCCGCCGGGCAAAATTTTCATGCAGGCCTATGCCGATTTCATCGCTCACAAGAACGGGAAGCTCGGCTCCGCGGGCCAGCTCGATGCGATTCGGGCCGGCGTGAAATCCTAAGGCGCACTCCCGGCGCGGTCGCCGGTTCTATTTCCGGAACGGGACCCCGGCGCGGACCTTCGCAGAGACTAGATTGCGGCCAGCCAAAGCGGTTGGCAAGCTTAGTGCTTATAGTCGTTATAGTAATTCTAAACGAGGTCCAATATGAAAATCCTGCCACGCGATGCTGTCGAGTTCCTCCTCATCGATGATGATCCCGCGATCACCAAGTTCCTGGTCACTTATCTAAAACAAAAAGGTCACACCTGTGAGTTCTTGACTGAAGGTTTCAAAACCGCGGCCTGGCTCGAGTTCCACCGGTGCGACGTTGTCGTCGTCGATCTCAACATGCCTAAGGTGGATGGGATCTCCCTGATTTCCTTTATCCGCGAAATGAGCCAGACCCTTCCTATCATCGTCTTCACCGGCGTCGGCTATGACGAAGAGCGGATGCATGCCGCTCTCCGGGCCGGCGCCAACGGCTACGTCAGCAAGAACCTGCCGATCGAACAGCTCTACTGCGTCTTGTCCCGCGTCCTCGCCACCTGCCAGCAACGCGCCCGACGCGAGTCGCTCTCAAGGCCGCAACCGGCTCTGGCTGGCGCCGCTTAACCGCTAGCCGGAAACATCATTTCGGCGCCGCGTCATCGAGAAGCCAGCGCAACGCTTCCGCCGAAATGCATTCCGCGCCGCAGGCGCTCGCGGTCTCCTGTTCCAAGACATCGCTCGTGGCGACGAGTAATCTAAAACGGCTGCCATACTTGCTGGCTAGCCGTTCGATGATCGAGTCGGCGGTCTGACCGGTGCGCGAATAGAAAATTTGGATCTCGCCGGGGTCGGAGCTCACGCTAATCGATGAGCCCTTGCCATCGAAGACAACCGCGACGCGCGTTCCGGTCCAGTCCTGGTAATCGCGGAGCCTCTTGGCCAAGGCGTCGCGAGCGAGAGAGGTGCGGCGCGCGTGAAGCTTGCGCAATTCCGGCCAGGCAAAGATCACACTGTGACCATCGACGATGAGATACTCTGGGCGCACTTTGCCTGGGCCGCGCGGCCAGCAAATCGAGAATTGCTACGCCTCGCCGGCCGCGGCCGCCTGCTTCTTCGGTTTCGCCTTTGTCGGCTTGGGCATTTCTCGCCGGACGGGCGCGGTTTTCGCCGCCGCTTTCTTTCGTTCCAAATAAGCTACGCGCCGGCGCCGCTTCGTTCGCACCCGATGTTGCTGACCCATAATCGCGTTCTATAGGGCGGATGACAGAGAGGCGCAACGCGAAATCGCCATGCAATCGGGTAAATCAGATTGCCATTAGTGCCACCGCCTTCTATACCATCCGGGTTCATCAGCGCATTTATTCTTCCACGTTTCGTGATCACGTCCCGGCAACTGATTTTCGCGTCGATTGGATTATTGTCGCTCGCCACCGTGTTCGCATTGCTGAATGTGCAGAAGACTCGCGGGTTGCGGACCGAAATTGTCGAAAGCGATAGCGCGCGCCAGACCGCGGTACAGCAGCGTCTTTCCCAGGAGAAACAATTGAAAGAACGCGAGGCGGCGGTGGCGGCCGCGAACGCGAAGTTTGGCGATACGCAGAATAAAGTAGCGAGCACTGAAGCCGAGCTGGCGAAAGTTCAGACCGAAAAGAATGAACTGCAGACGAAGCTGCACGCGAACGAAGCAGAAATTGCCGAGCTGCGAAATCGCATTGAGAGCGCGGGCGCGAAAAACGTGCCGGGCACTACCTCGATAAATTCGACCGCGGAGCTTCAAGCTCAGCTCGAAGACGCCAAGAAGCAGCTCGACGCGGCCGAGCGGGAGAAAATTCTTCTTTCCGACAAGATGAAGGTG
>DATILK010000473.1:0-4806 GCA_035476555.1 Chthoniobacterales bacterium
GCCGGCGCCGCCGCGGCGACGACGGGATAAATTTCTTTTGGCACGAAAAGCTCGACGAGTCCCGCGCCGCCGCGCAAAGCGCCTTCCGTTGTCATCAATCCCGCCCCGATAAATCCCGGCGATCCCGCGACAATCCCAATCCGGCCGAATTCGTTTTTGTAGGCATTGAATTTCCGGCGCGGCAAGAGCGCGCGAAGTGAACGCGCGCACGCCATGAGGTCGTTGGCCGGCGACGGTGCGATGGCGAGCTCGCCAAGCGGGACGATTTCGATCCGGCCCACGAAATCAATCGCGTCGTCAATGACGAGGCCGTGCTTCGCGTTGGCGATGGTGATCGTGCAATTGGCAACGACGCAATCGGGATCGTGCTCGCCGGTATCCCCGTCGAGCCCGGTCGGCAGATCGACGGCAAACACAAACGCATGTTCTTCGCGCCGCAGCCGATTAATTTCCTGGGCGGCAGTTCGAATCGGCTCGCGCAACAAATGTTTCACACCGAGCCCGAGCAAACCATCGAGCACGACCAGATGACGGACGGGGATTCTTGGTCCGACTGAGGCCGACTGAGCTTCCAAGGCCGCCCTCATTTTTTTCCGCGTCAGCTCGGCAAGATCCGTTTCCGGAAAAATCAATCGCAGATCGATTTCCCAACCGGCTTCCTTCAATCGCGCTGCCGCAACCAGCGCGTCACCGCCGTTATGTCCTTTGCCGACGAAAACAATTGCGCGCCCCGGATGCGGAAAAAATTTCCGGACTGCCGTGGCAACTCCCGCGCCGGCGCGATCCATGAGCGCTTCCACGTCGACGCCACTCGCGAATGCGGTCTCTTCCGCAGCCCGCATCGCCGCCGCGCTCACGATCGGCGAATCCAAATCAATCCTCCGAACTTTTCTTATGCTTCTTTTTCGTGCTGCTCTTGCTGCTCTTACTGCTACTATGGGAGCGCGCCGATCTCGACGATCGTTTCCGGCCGCGACTGAAACTTTCCGCAGGCACGCGCACAAAATCCCCGCCGAGCGACACGCTGCGCAGACTTGCGGTCAGCGGGCGAGACGACGCTGGTTGCCGCTGAATACCGCGAGCGATCTGCTGCGCGAGCGTCTGCCGATAACCCGCGCTCAGCGCAAGACTCCCCTCGGTGGGGTTGGTTAGGAATCCGCATTCGACCAATACTGATGGAATTGAGGTTTTCCGCAGCACATAGAAACCGCGTCGCCGAATTCCTCGATTCTCGCTCGGCGCACCTGAGACGACATTGCGATGAATGCTTTGGGCGAGATTCGCGCTGTCACTCCGATAGTAATAAGTTTCGATGCCGTTCGCGCCGGCGCGCGAGGCGCAATTGAAATGAATCGAGACGAAGCTCGCGCCGGGATGCGCGTTCGCGATCGCGACTCGTGTTGGCAACGGAATGAACACGTCGCTGTCGCGCGTCATGATCACGCGATAACCGCTTGCCGTCAGCAGGCTGCGCAAACGAAGCCCCACATCCAGGCACTTGTCCTTCTCGCTAATCCGTTGTCCCGGGACGCCACCGCGATCGAATCCGCCATGGCCCGGATCGATGATGATGGTGCGTGACTGGGCGAGAACGGATGCGCCGGTCGCGAGCAGACCAGCCAATGCGAAACAGCTAAGGCGGTAACGGTTCATCAGAAGGATTCCCGGAGAATTCTAGTCGTCCGCGCTTTGGGCCCGTGGCCGATCGGATAACTTCTGGGCCGGGCTCCGCTTCGCCTCGGCAGTTGGGACATCGAGCATTCCACCATTCACCGCGATAGAGCCGTCGGGCGTGTGTCGCAAACGCGGCCGGGTTTTTGTTTCCAGAAAAGTTGAGTGCGCGAGCAGTTCCCCGTTTAATCCCACGTGGGAATAAGCCCAACTTCGAGGCGAAGCGCAATGGAGAACATGAAGCTGATTCGCGCGGTCGATCTCAGCCTGCGGCTCCAGGTTCGAGATGATCCGGCCTAACGAGTAAGTGGTGAAGACCACGCCGGTGTCTCTGTTTTCCACCCGGACGTAGAGCGAGGTGTGATCGAGAAAACGGTTCGAGAGAAGCGAGTAGGTCCGCGCTTCGCCCGCGCCGGGCGATTCTTCCGGCACTCCGACTGTCTTTTGCCAGATGGGGCGGGCGTCGGCGACCTGGACGACCTTCGTTGTCGAATAAAAAAACTTGTTGAGATCGGCGAAGAAAACGTTCGCGCGAATGTGATACGTCCCGAAGTCCTGCACTGGAAACAGCGAAGTGAGATTGACTTTTCGCGTCACCGTCTGGCCGGCTTCGACGTGGAGCGCGGGCTCGCCGGCATTCGATTTCAGCGGCGCGAGAAGCCGGCTTTCGCCCGCGTTGACTTCAAAACCAAACCAATGCTGGCCGCTGTCGTCCCGCAAATCGATGTCGCGCCCGGAATTGTTCGCGATCCTGACCGTGGCGAGGATCGGTTCGTACGAAATGTACTGAACGCGTTTGAAACTAAGTTCCACCTGGATCTGGGCGCGCGCGGAAACAGCGACGAGAAAAAGCGCGGCGAAGAAAATCCGGAACGTCATCGGCGCGAAGAATAACGCATTTAAACAAGCGAGGGAAGGTGGACGTGCGGCGTCGTCAGCCGCGCCGCAGCGCAGCAAAAAAACCGCGCTTCTTCGGTGTCTCCTCGATCGTTTTTTCCTCGACAGGGGAAGGCGCGCTTTCCCCTGCCTTTTCTTTCTGATGTTGCATGACTACCTGGATGAGCGCTTCGTCCCAAGGCGTGAGAATTGTCTCGGCCGCCCGAACGGATGAATCGTAGGCGAATTCGATGTCGCCCCAGCCCGCGATTTCGAGAAGCGCTTCCGTTCCACGCGTGACCGCGCCTTCGGCGTGAACGATTTTGCCGTCGCGCAAATAGACAATTCCGCTGTGCCCTTCCTTAACAACCTGGATCGCGCCGCTCCGTTTGCTCAGGCAGCACATCTGCAAAACATCGAGGACGTGAAACAAATCCGGCGCGCCGCGTTCCGTGCCGGCCGCCGTCTCAATCGCCTCCAGCAGTCGCTCGCCATCGATTGGCTCGGGAAAAACTTTCGTGCGCGCGATCTCGAGCCGTTGCTCGCTCGCCGGATAGCCGGGAAGAAACAGAACCTGAAGGCCGGGAAAAATTTCGCTGAGCGTGCCGCCGAGAGTCAGCCCGTCCACGCTCGCGCTGCCGAGTTGCGCGAGGAGTAGATCGCAACGCGCAAGTTTTTGCGCCCAGTTCTGCGCGGCCGCATCGCTGGCCACAAGTTCGCAAGGGTGTTCGGTGTAGTCGGCCACCATTCCTACCAATTGTTCCCCTACTTCCGCATCGTCATGGACGATGAGCAGTTGCATTACTGCGGCGCGGTGAGTGGCGGCGGGAACAAATTCAACAGCTTGGTGGGATCCGCGCGGACGGCTTGCAATTGCTCGTTGTAATAGATCCGAACGATGTAGCCGAGATACTTCCGGTGGCCAGCATCGCTCGCCGTCGCGGGCGCTTTCGGAGTCGGTTTTTTCTTCGACGATCCCGGCGGCGTTACGGACGCCGCGGCCGCCGCGAGATCCGCGTCAGACGACGTTTTGTTTTTCGCGCGCAAATAAGTCACCGCCAGAATCTCCGGGTTCGTGTCCTTCCAATCATGATGCGGCGTAAGCCATTCGTAACTCACGTCCGCGTCAGTCAACACCACCTCTTTGTTGTCGACCGTGTCGTAAAAGAAAACCTGGATCTTGACCTTCGTATGATCGATCGGCGTATTCGGCCGCGCTTTCACGCTGATCTTCAATTTCATGTTCGTGTCCGCATCCGGATCGGGCGTATCGGTTGCAGCCACTTCGGTAATTCCAAACGTCGAGCCGTCCGGAATTCCGTCCGCATCGTTCCGCGTCGTGCCGGCATCGAGGGGTGAAGTGCCAGCGAGCCCGGGACCGGTAGTGGTGGTCGCTGGCGCCGGCGGGGTGGCGCCGGTCTTCAATTTCATGTCGGCCAATTCGTAGAGCGGTCCGGCGGACGGCCCGATTTCCATGATCTTTTTCCAAGTGTCGTTCGAGCGATCGTAGAGCTGGATCGATTCGTAAATCATCGCCATCTCGGCGAGCACGTTGGCATTCTTGGGATCGCGCTGAGCTGCGTCCTGTAAGCGGGCGAGCGCATTCGTCGTGTCGCCTTTGTCGCGGAGCTCTGTCGCTTCCTTCAACAATTTCTCCGCGACAGAAAGAGCAGCGGCGCTGGGCGTCGTTTGCGCCGTGGTCGTAGTCGCAGTGGTCGTCGTCGGAGGAGCCGTTGCGGCTGGAGCGACCGGAGCGGGCGTTGTCTTTTCCACAACCGTCGGAGCGCTCGGCGCCGGAGTAGCCGCGGGCGCGACCGGTTTCGGATGAGCGGCGACATATTCCGCCCGCCATTTACCGGCGTAAAAAACGCCGAGACCGCCCAGCTCGGCGATACCGAATATGGCCACGAGCCAGACCGCGATCCGGAACATTTTGTCCGGCGGCGGTCCTGGCGAAATTAGGTCTTCTCCATCCATAACGTGCGTTGGAATTAAGCTTGGATTGACCTTAGCGCAAAAGCGTTCAAATAAAGCTTCCCCTCATGCTCCTGATCAGTTGTAACGACGGCGCTCTGTCGCCGTCAAACGCATGTATACGGCGACACAGCGCCGTCGCTACAACTGAATGAGCCTTTACCGCGAAATATCGCTCTGGCTAAGGAGCTGGAAACCTTCGCCGAGAAGAACGGACGACGCACACTCGGTATCGTCGACGTGCAGCGCGAGCGCGGCGAAACCGCGTGGATGGGTCAGCAACGG
>DATILK010000474.1:0-2977 GCA_035476555.1 Chthoniobacterales bacterium
GCAGTTCCGTGGCCATAGATATCGGTGCCATCGCCGGGTTTAACTTCGATCTGCACGCCGGCGTCGATGACGTGCAAGTCGTCGAGCAAAGTAAGTCCAGGCAAGGCCGGGTGATCTATTTCTACGCCGGAATCGATGACCGCGATGCGTACGCCTTTGCCGGTGCCTTTCTCCAAAGCACGTCGTGCTTCGTCCAGGCGGAAGGGACCGGGATCCGGCGTTAGAGGCGATTCCATCCCACAGCAGTACCGAGAAGCCGATAATCGATCAAGTCTCTTACCACCGCCGCGATCGTCTGGATGGCGTTCAGCTCGGGCGGACCAAAACCGGCTGGCTTCTCTCCCGTTGCCTCGGCCTGACCATCGCGGACCTCGACATCGAGAAGCTGGACGCACGAAATCACTCCGCGGACTTCGTTAAGAAAATAAAGCGGGACGGCGACCATCGCATAAGTGGTCTTGTGCAACTTTTTGTCGAGATCCTTGCTATGCTTCGCGTTCTTGTAGACCTGGTTTTCGACAAAGGCATGCTCGCTCGCCACCACCAGACTTACGATGCCTTTGCTGACCGGCTGTTTGAAGCCCATGATCTTTTCCGTGTTCGGCCCGCTGTTATAAGCGACGACGAGATGCTGTTTCTCCTGGTCGAGCAACCAGATGCTGCCTTCATTCGCGCCGATCCGATCGAAGGTTTCCTTTAACAGTTTGAGCAACATTTCGTCGCAAACGCTGAGGAAGTTTTCCGGAGTGACCGCTCCGCCGAGCTTGGACAGGTGTTCCTGGAGCGCAGGCCGGAGAGGGACGAAACGCTGTTCCGGAAGAAAATTCGCGCGAGTCGCTTTCATTCGGCCGCTTGTCTGAGAGCCTTGGTTTCGGTGACAAGCGCCGGGATCAGGTGGGGCTGTTCCTGAAGCATTTTTTTCATTTCAACGCGCTCTTCATCTGTGCATTTGCCACTCGCGAACCGGGCGATTTTTTCCCTTAGCTCCGCCGGAATCGTCGCGGCGGAACGTCCCGCCACTTCCGAGACGTCGCCCTCGAGAAACTCCAACAGGATTTTGAAATCATCATTCACGGGAAAAGAGTGGTCAAAAGAAAATGCGGTTAAAAGTATTTACATCATGGTTCGGAGCCCACGAGCGGGTCGCGGCGCGGTGGAGATTTACCGGGCGGCGTCCCGTTGCTTTTGCTCATCCCTTAGACTCGTCGAGTGACACATTTTGCGAAATTATCTTAGCTCCTTCAAAAAACATCCGGCGAACTCGCGCATAGCTCCACGAAATCCTCCCATCGCAATTCGAGCCAGGGATCGACCTTCTTTAGCTCGAGCAAAATGATTTTGGCCACGCTCTGCCGCGTCGTATCGAGGGTCCGGCTTACCTTCGATTCATGCCAGCCCCACATTCGCGAAATCTCGCGCTGACTGAGCTGATGCAAATGCACGAGCTTCAACATGAGAAGCGCATCTTCGTCCTGTTTCGCGAAGGCGCGCTGGATCGCTTCGCGTAACAAGTTGAGCAATGGTTTTTCGCTCGTCAGTTTTTCCGGATGCGGCCGGCGATCGAAAAAATCTTCGGGCGAATCGGGGGAAGGCGGGACATCGACCCGAAAACTTTGGCGTCGTTTCAAATCGACGAGGCGATTGGTCGCCACGGTGAGGAGCCACGATTCCAGCGCACAGCGTCCCTGATATTTCGTGAGCAAGGTGGGCCGATTTGTCCGGGCGCCGAAACAATCGGTCCAAAGATCGGCCACCAAATCTTCCGCTTCGGTTTGGTTCGCGCCGCGGGCGCGCAGGACGCCAACGAGCTTGCCATGATAGCGGCTCCGCAATTCCGACGCGGCCGAGGCATCCCCGGTAAGGACCCGCTGAACGAAGCTCAAATCCTGTTCGTGACGCGACGGAGCTTCGACGGGCATAGAGCGAAAAAGGATGGAGTCCCCCGTCTGGAACGTCAAACCTTTTGACTCGGCCCGCGTGCCTGGAGGGATTCGAACCCCCAACCTGCTGATCCGAAGTCAGCTGCTCTATCCGGTTGAGCTACAGACACAGCGCGGAGCCATTGTCGAAGTATCGAAGCGGGACGGCAAGACAGAGTTATTCGCGCCGCCTAATCGCCTTGTGTTTTCCGAGGAAACTTGATTCAAATCTGAGTCGGAAATATCACGAAATGAACTCTTCAACGCTTACCTTAAAGGCAATCGGCATCGCTTTTCTCGTGTCTGCATCGATGGCGAACGCCCAGCGTTTTCCCGATGCGTTCGGTCAGCGATTTCGTGCGAACCAAAATGCCGAGCGTGCGCGCGGCCCGCGTGCCGGTTTGGATACCTTGCGTCGCTGGAACCAAATCGCGATCAATGCGAGCGGGCTCGATCACACGCCAGTGGCAACAGGAGAAACGCGGACCTTCGGCGAACAATTGGGGCCGGCTCGAGCCAGTCGTGCGATGGCCATTGTCCACATCGCGATGTTCGATTCGGTGAATGCGATCGTAGGCGCCTACCAGAGTTACACGGGTGTGACAGCAAAAGGCGGCGCGGCTTCGCTCGACGCTGCAATCAGTCAGGCGGCACACGACACGTTGGTCGCGCTGTTTCCATCGCAGGCGCCCACATTCGATGGTTTTCTTTCCGAGGACCTGGCGCGTGTGGCCAGCAAATCGCAAAGAGCAGATGGGATCGATCTCGGCCGGCGCGCCGCCGCGGCTATCCTTGCTCTGCGGGTCGGCGATGGAGCGGAAGTAGCGGAATCGCGAGTCGGAATTGGTCCGGGGTTTTATGAAACGAGCAACCTGGCGGGACACTGGCGACAGGACCCGATCAGTTTGATTCCGCTCGCGCTCGGCGCGCACTGGTCGGGATGCAAGCCGTTTGTCTTGCAGACGACTAACCAATTTCGTGCGCCTCCACCGCCAGACATGACGAGCGCCGAATACGCCACGGCCTACAACGAGGTAAAAACTGTCGGAGGCGACGGC
>DATILK010000475.1:0-11243 GCA_035476555.1 Chthoniobacterales bacterium
GAGCGCGACGGCGTTGCCGATTTGAAACGGAATATGGAAGGTCCGCGCGAAGAGCCACAACCAAGCTACGGCGACCAGCGGCGCATCAAGACAAACCAGGTTCAGCCAAATCGAGAACGGATATGTCGCGCCCGCGGCGGCGCCAGCTAGCTTTACCTTTGGTGAATCGGCTTGCTGAGTCTTCAATCGATCTTATTTTAGATTCGTTCCGGATTGAGGCCACCGGCTTATGAATTCAAACGCCATTTCGACGAACAACAAAGCCGTGGCATCCCTGCCCAAGCACCTGCTCCAATTCGCGGTCGACCAGCGTTACGAAGATTACACGCCGGTCGATCACGCGGTCTGGCGCTTCATCATGCGGCAGAACACTTTTTTCCTGCGCGAATACGCCCACAAAGTTTATTTCCAGGGGCTCCTCGATACCGGGATTTCGTTCGAACGCATTCCGCGCATCCAGGAGATGAACGACATTCTGGGCAAGATCGGCTGGGGCGCGGTGGCGGTGGACGGATTCATTCCGCCGGCGGCCTTCATGGAATTCCAGGCCTACAAGGTTCTCGTCATCGCGTGCGACATGCGCCAGATCCACCACATCGAATACACGCCGGCGCCCGACATCGTCCACGAAGCAGCCGGCCACGCGCCGATCATCGTCGATCGCGAATACTCCGATTACCTCCAGCGTTTTGGCGAAGTCGGCGCGAACGCGATGCAATCGCGGAAGGATTTCGAGCTTTACGAAGCGATCCGGCACCTGTCGATTCTAAAAGAACTGCCGGATTCGAAGGAGGAAGAAGTAGCGGCGGCGACGCGGGAAGTCGAACAACGCTTCGCCAATCTCGGCGATCCGTCGGAAATGGCGCTGCTCTCGCGGCTGCATTGGTGGACCGTCGAATACGGACTGATTGGGACTTTGGAAAATCCGAAAATTTATGGCGCGGGTTTGCTCTCTTCGATCGGCGAATCGGTTTCCTGTCTCGAACCGAAGGTGAAAAAGATCTGCTATTCGATCGATGCGCAGAACCAGCCCTTCGACATCACGACGAAACAACCACAGCTTTTCGTCTGTCGCGATTTCCAGCAACTCCGCGACGTACTCGAGCAGTTCGCGAGCAAGATGGCTTATCGCATCGGTGGAACCGAAGGTTTGAGCAAGGCGATCGAATGCCAGCGCGCGGCGACGGCCGAGTATTCCTCGGGGTTACAGGTGACGGGCATCTTCAGCGAAGTGCTGACCGACGACGCCGGGCAGCCGATCTATTTACGGACGACTGGTCCGACCGCGCTCGCTTACAACGGCAAGCAAATTGAAGGACACGGCAAGGATCGACACGCGGAAGGGTTCGGCGCGCCAATCGGCAACTGGAAAGAGAGGACGTTGCGCGAAGGTGAAAACGCGAACGTGGAATTTAGCAGCGGCGTGACGGTCACCGGACGCGTCGAACGACTCGTTAGGCAGGACGGCAAGCTGTTGCTCGTTACCTTCTCGAATTGCGCGGTGAAGCTGGGCGACCGCGTTTTGTTCGAACCGGCCTGGGGCGAATACGACATGGCGGTGGGCGATCGGATTGTCTCGGTCTTCAATGGCGCCGCGGACAAAGACGCTTTTCTGGAAGTGGCGCTCATTCCGAAGGAGCGCACGATCAAAGTGCCGTCCGATGACAAACGGAAGAAGCTCGAGAATCTTTACCAGCAGGTGCGCGACATCCGGGAGCGAAAAGTCGGCTACGAACGTCTCGGCGAAATTTGGGAAACGCAACAGGCCGAGCACGCGGACGACTGGCTGCTTTCGATGGAGATCTTCGAGTTGCTCGACGACGCCGGCCAGCAGAACGAGCTCAAGCAACGCATCATGACTTTCCTGAATCAGAAGAAGCTGATGGACAAAGATAAGGCGACGCTGATCGAGTGGGGTTTCCGGCTCGTCACCTATCACAAGGCCGGGTTGGAAACGGCTACAACGCCCCGCTAACGTTTTGGACGCTGAGGTTCTCCACGGCAACGTCAGCCGGCCGCGATAAGGCAAACGCGACCGCCTCTGCGACCTCGAGCGAGGACAGCATTTTCTCCCGCGGCCAATCGCCTTCAATTCCTTTCCAGATCTCGGTGCTGGTCGCCGCCGGATAAACGTTGAGAACGCGAATTCCACGGGGACGCAGTTCCTCCCGCACTGCTTGTGAGAATCCTTCCAGCGCGAACTTGCTCATGCAGTAGCTGCTCCAGTTTGGAAAACCGGTCTTCGCCGCAGTCGAGAGAATGTTCACGATCGTCGAACTGCTTCTCAGGATTGGCAGGAGTTTCTGAGTTAGAAGAAACGGCGCGGTAACATTGACCGCGAAGGTGGCTTGCCATTCTTCCAGCGTGATCTCCGCGAGCGGTTTCACAAACGCGATCCCAGCATTATTGATCAAGGCATCGAGTGGTTCGCCGCCGATCTCTTCGACCATCTTTTGAATCTCAACCGGGTCGCGCAGATCGTAGCAAAGCGAAATGGCTTTCGCCTTTTTTGCTTCGACCATTTTGGACGTTGCCGTTAGCGCTTGGCGGTCGCGTCCGTGCAAGAGCAAGCAGTCCCCCGCCCCAGCGATCTTCTCTGCAATCGCGCGACCAATTCCGCGGCTCGCGCCGGTGATGAGATAACGCTTCATGACTTACGCAGCGTGAAGCGATTGTTCGCCGTTTCCCAAAGCCGCAAACGAACCAGCCGGCCGTCGAGCCGCGAATCGAATTGCGGCCAGAGCGATTCGACAATGTTCTCGCCGGTCGAAGGCCGGTTCCGGAACGCGTCGATTTCCAGATCGAGATGCTTGTTCTGCCACGGCTCGAGCGCGGCCGCGATCCCACTCTGTAACCAGTCGAATGACGCGAGCGTCCCGCTGCGCTCATCGAGCTCGCCGCCAATCGTCGCTTCAGTGAGATAGAGATGGCCATGCCCCCGCGGGTTGTTGCATTTGCCGTAGAGCGCGACGTTCTGTTCGCCGCTGAGTTGCTCGCTGTGCAAACGATGGGCGGCGCTAAAGCCCGCGCGAAGTCCAAGAAAAAAAAGATCGCCCTTCCAATACTCGGCGAAGAAATCCGAACGCTCATGCAGCCGAACGCGCTCGATCGGCAGACTCTCCGCTGCTCTCTGGTGAAGGTAGCGCGACAGAATTTCGGTCGTGATCGGCTGATTCGTTAGGCCGGGGACTTCGCGGTTAAGGTTTTTGTGGTCCAGCTCGTTTCGGAGCGCACTGAGGCGCTGAGAAACAGGATGCTGTTCGGTGCCGTTGCCCTGAAGCGTCAGGCGAGCGCGGTAATTATGTCCATGTCCGAAGGGAGAAGCCGCCACTCCGAAGAGCTGGTCGTTCTCCGCCGGCGAGAGTTGTGGCGAGGCCGTTTGTCGCGCTGCGGAAAAATCGAACCAATAATTGCCTTCGCAATTTCCATTCGCGTAAAAGGTCGCGCTTCGGTCCTCGGATTCGCTCAAGTGACAAGCGACGAGCCGCGCCTTGTCACCGGTAAACAGCGGAGCAGCCGAGGTGAAAAGATGACGCGCAATATTTTCCGCCGTCGGCGGCAAGTCGCTGAAAGCCGGATTGTCTTCGTTGAGGAATTTATGATCGAAGCCGTCGTGCAAAACCCGACCGACCCGTTCCTTGATTTCGCTGATGTTCATCAGCATTCCAGTCACCGGATCGACCGCGCCGGAAAAGACAAAGTAAGCGACGTAGTTCCGCCCCGTGCCGTAGCGAGCGAACGTTTCCGGTCCGAACGCGGCCAGATTCTCGGCGTCGCTCCACTCTCTTACAAATAGCCGCCGCGATGCGGAAAACTCGAGCCGCTTACTGACCGTCAGAAGCATCCGGTCAGCTGTCGTTAGGCCAGGAGCGCGAGGAACTCGCCGCGCGTTCGGGCGTCCTCCTTGAACGAGCCGAGGAGGCAGGACGTTTTCATGACCGAGTTCTGTTTCTCGACTCCCCGCATCATCATGCAGAGATGTTTCGCTTCGATAACCACGGCGACCCCGGTCGGATGCAATGTCTTCATGAGCGCGTCCGCGACTTGGATGGTGAGGTTCTCCTGGATCTGAAGCCGGCGCGCGAACATGTCGACGATCCGCGCGACTTTCGACAGCCCGATGACTTTGCCGTTCGGAATGTAGGCGACGTGCGCTTTGCCCACGAAGGGCAGCAGATGATGCTCGCACATCGAATAAAGCTCGATGTCTTTCACGAGCACGATCTCGCTCGCCTCGGAATCGAAGATCGCGTTGTTCACCAGGTCGTCGAGGCTCTGCCGATAACCGTTGGTCAGGAACTCGAACGCGCGCGCCGCGCGATTGGGTGTCTTCAACAGGCCCTGGCGCTCGGGATCTTCGCCGACTGATTCGAGCAGGTCCCGGAACGAGCGCTCCATTCCGGCCACTCTTGCCGCCCCGCACGGGCGCAGACTCGCGATGCGACGCTCCGCCGCTTGCAGTTCCGTCTCGTGATTCTGGCTGTGCACTTTCTTAATCCAGCCAGCTCAACGGATATTTCTCGTCGTCCATCGCGACCGCGGCTTCAGTCAATTCCAGCGTATGTTCGGTATCGAACATGACAGCGAGCTCTTCAGTTCGCTGCGCGTCTTTGCTCGCCATGATGGTGCCCGGATGCGGTCCGTGCGGAATCCCGCGCGGATGCAACGTGATCGACGCCGGCTCGATCCCTTTTCGCGATCCGAAATTTCCGCGCACATAGAACAGGACCTCGTCAGCTTCGACGTTGTCGTGAACCCACGGGATCTTCACGGCCTCGGGATGATAATCGAGCAGACGCGGCGCGAAGGTGCAGACGACATAACCGCGAATCTCGAAAGTCTGATGGATCGGCGGCGGCTGGTGGACGGTGCCGGTAATCGGCTCGAAATCCTGCGCGTTAAAGGTGAATGGGTAGACGTAGCCGTCCCACCCCACGACATCAAAAGGATTGTGCGCCAGCGTCAGGCACGTCCACCGCGGGCCGTCCTTCACCAGGATTTCGGTGTCTTCCTCCTTGTCGATGACATTCAATTCTGTCGGCCCATGGAAATCGCGCTCGGAATAGGGCGATCCCATCTTGATCTGCCCTTCGCTGTTCAAATAACGCTTTGGAATTCGGACCGGGCCGGTCGATTCGAGAATTAAATAGTCTTCTTCTTGAACGTTGTCCGGGACGAGCCGGTAGGTAATCCCGCGTGGAATGACGATGTAATCTTCGGCGCGGTAACGTTGCTTACCGAAAATCGTTTCGATTGTCCCGCCACCTTTGAAGACAAAGATGATCTCATCGGCGCCGCCATTCTTATAGTATTGGAATTTCCCGTATGGCTTTTCCGGACGAGCGCGCCACGCCGTGATGTCCTGGTTGAACAGAACCGGAACGCGTCCGCTGTAGAGATCGCCGCGCCGTTCCATGTTCGCGGTCTTTAGATGATGATGACGCAGCGGACTGTCGGCCGCTTTTTTTAGCTCCTCGCACTTCAACAACTTTACGTTCCGCACCCGGGTGGGCGGTCGCAGGTGATACATGATCGAATAAGCTTCATTGAAGCCTTCGGTCGTAACGACGTGTTCGTAGTAGATGCCTTCGTTTTTGTAACCAGGCCCCGCGCCATTCCGATGAAACCAGATATGGTGCTTGGCCGGCATTTCGCCGAGCTTTTGATAGTAAGGCATGACTTAACTCCTATAAGTTACCGCGCGCTTCCTGTTCCTTCTCGAGAGCTTCGAAGAGCGCCTTGAAGTTACCTTTGCCGAAACTCTTCGCGCCTTTGCGCTGGATGATCTCAAAGAAAAGCGTCGGCCTGTCCTCGACCGGCTTAGTGAAAATCTGGAGCAGATAACCTTCGTTATCGCGATCGACGAGAATACCGAGGCGAGCGAGCGGTTCGAGGTCTTCATCGATGTGGCCTACTCGTTCGGGCAGCGTATCGTAGTAGGTCGTCGGGATCTTCAGGAACTCGACGCCGCGATTGTGGAGATCGGTCACCGTCTTGACGATGTCGCCCGTCGCCAGGGCGCAATGCTGCACACCTTCGCCGTTGTAGAAGTCAAGATACTCTTCGACCTGCGATTTCTTCTTACCCTCGGCCGGCTCGTTGATCGGGAATTTCACGTAGCCGTTGCCATTGCTCATCACCTTGCTCATGAGCGCCGAATATTCCGTCGAAATGTCCTTGTCGTCGAAGGTGAGGATGTTGCGGAATCCCATCACGTCCTCGTAAAATTTCACCCGCGGATTCATCTGGTTCCAGCCAACGTTACCGACGCAATGATCGACATACAGGAGTCCGGTGTCCGGCGGGTTGTAGTCGCTCTCCCATTTGCGGTAGCCCGGCATGAACACGCCGTTGTAGTCGCCGCGCTCGATAAAAAGATGAACCGTATCGCCGTAAGTGTGGATCCCGCTCATGATCAGGCGACCGTTCTCGTCCTTTAGCGTCGTCGGTTCCAGGTAACTCTTCCCGCCGCGTTTCGTCGTTTCCTTCCACGCGGAAGTAGCGTCCTCGACTTTGAGAGCGAGGTATTTCACGCCGTCTCCATGGAGCGCGACGTGATCGGCAATCTCATTCTTCGGCCGGAGCGCCGTTGTAAGAACCAAGGTCAGCTTGTTCTGCCGAATGGCGTAGCTAACCCGATCTTTCACACCCGTCTCGGGACCCGAATAGGCCAGCGATTGAAACCCGAAGGCTGTCTTGTAGTAATGCGCCGCCTGCTTGGCGTTGCCCACCCAAAATTCGACGTAATCGGTTCCCTGGAGTGGAAGAAAATCAGTCTCGGTCGAGGGCGTTGTCTTCGGAGCAGCGATCGTGGTTTCCATAAGCGTGAGCGATTTTCGGACGTTGCTTCACGGTAACCGAAAGCCACTCGCTTTCAAACCGCGGATCATCTTCGCGCTTGCTCTCGCTACCGCCGGCCCGATACCCTCCCGTCGTTTCCGATCGCAGTCGCCCAAATGCGCCCGTCCTGATTATCTGGCTCGTCCGCCGTAACAAAACAAAACCACCTCAACTCAATGAATGATACTCAAGTCACCCAGCGTCCCGTCGCTATCACCGTCATTTGCATCATCGGATTTATCGGAGCGGCTCTCAGCCTCCCGGTAGTTTTCTCCAGCGCCGCCTCGAATATCGGCGGTTGGTATCCGCCTGTGCTGGGGCTCAGTGCCGTCGTCGGGCTCATCTGCATGATCGGCCTTTGGAAAATGAAAAAATGGGCGGTTTTTCTTTACACCGCGATGTGCGTCGTCATTCAGGTCATCTTATTTTCGATGCATCTGTGGACGCCGTTCTCGTTGCTCTTTCCCGCGATCATTATCGCGATCGGGTTTGCTTACCTCGGGAAGATGAGTTGACCGGGAACTGCCGAAAGCGAAACCGGTTTCCTCAAGCTAGAGCGCGTCGCGAATAATTTGCCAGACGCGTGCCAGATGGTCTTCGGTAGTCAGAACGTTGCCGAGACCGAGCCGCATAACGGTTCGGCCGCGCAGCTTGGTTTGCATGAGGTAGGTTTCGCCGCCGGCGTTAATGTTCTCGACCAACTGCGCATTGCGGCGATCGGATTCCGCATCGGTCGCGGCCTTGAAGCGAAAGCAGACCACGCCCATCACCGTCGGCGCCGAAAGCTCGAGGCGCGCATCTTCTTTCACCCACGTCGTGAACAACTGAGCGAGACGCAAATGCTCACGAATCCGAGCGGCTAATCCCTCGCGGCCGAACGTGCGCCAAACCATCCACGCTTTGATCGCGCGAAACCGGCGGCCGAGCTGGACTCCGTAATCCATGTAGTTGATTTCGGCGCCTGCGGCATCGCCCCGCAAGTATTCCGGCACCAGAGTAAAAACGCGACGAAGCCGATCAATTTCTCTCACATAAAGAACGCTAAGATCGAACGGCACGAACAGCATCTTGTGAGGGTTGATCACGATCGAGTCCGCCAGGTCGAACCCGTCGGTCACCCATTCGCATTCCGGCAAAACGGCGAGGCCGCCGCCGTAAGCCGAGTCGATATGCAGCCACATTTGGTGCTCGGCACAAACGGCGGCGATTTCGCGGACCGGATCGACGCTCGCCGTTGAAGTCGTGCCCACCGTCGCGACAACCGCCAACGGTTTGAATTCCTTGCGCAGATCGGCCGAGATCGCTTCCCGCAACGCTGCCACGCTCATGCGAAAATCCGAGTCGCTCGGAATCTTCCTCACGTTGTGCTCCCCCAGCCCAAGCGCGATCGCCGCTTTGTCAATCGAGCTATGAGCTTGATCGGAAACGTAAACGCGGAAGATCGGCAGCTCGGCGCGCCCGGATAATCCCTGGGTGCGCACGGAAACGCCGGCTTCCTCCCGCGCGACCGCGAGCGCGTGCATCGAACCGATCGACGCGGTGTCGTAAACAACGCCGCCAAATTCATCCGGCAAACCGAGCCATTGCCGCAGCCAATCGAGCACGACCGTTTCCAGCTCCGTCGCTACCGGCGAAGTCCGCCACGTCATGGCGTTCACGTTCAACGCCGCCGCGATCATCTCTGCAAAAACGCCCGGCGCCGTGGTCGTGCAGCCGAAGTAACCCATGAATTGCGGATGCGCCCAATGGACGACGCCGGGGACGATTAGGCGATCGACGTCGGCGAATATTTGTTCGAGCGGCTCGCCCGTTTCCGGCGGCGCCGATGGTAAGGCGGAGATGATTGCGCCCGGTTTTGCCGATGGGGAAATGCGCTGCTTCGCGATATTTTCTCGATAATCCGCCAGCTCGTGCAGATGCTTCCGGTAATCATCCGCTGGAATATCGCCAAGAGATTTCATTCGTTAGGCTGACGCGCCGCGGCCTCTCTCTGTATAATAAGAAGTTCCGTCGGTTCCATTCTAGAACGCGAAACCGAAACTGAAATGGAACGCGCCCTGGTCTTCATCGGGGCGCTTGTCGGGATTGTAACCGTAATCAAGCCGCACCGGCCCGATGGGCAGTTTGTAGCGGAGACCGACGCCGACCGCGTAGCGCATGTCGTCAAACCCAGCGGTCACGCTGTCGAATGGATCGGTCGAATTCGGCAGAAGATTGCCGGCGTCGAAAAAAACCGCACCGAGCAGTTCGCCGTAGATCGGGAAGGTGTACTCGACGTTAAAAATGGAGAAGAACTCTCCGCCAATCGGGTATCCGTGATTATGGGGGCCCAATTCGCGCTCACCGAAACTGCGCACGGTACTGTTACCACCGTTAAAGAACCGCTCGTCGATCGGGATTTCCGCCGGGCCAGTTTTGTCCTCGAGGCTGTGGATGATCCCGGCGCGAGCGCCGAGCGCGAGCAGCGTGCGGCGATCGGGGCGACCCGTCTCCGGCTCGTGGCCGAATGGAATGAAATAAGTGAACCGCGCGGTGCTGCGGACGAAATTCACATTGCTGCCGATCGCACTGGTCGCGAAATCGATCGTGTGGTCGAGGACGAAACCCCGGCTCGGGTTCACCTTACTGTCGCGCAGGTCGAGCGACTGAACGAATCCGATGGAGCCGACGAAATAGGAAGTATCGCCGAGCAATGCCGGATCGATGGCGGCGCTGGTCACATCGACGTGCCGCTCAGAAAGAACAAGACCGACCTCGTACTGTTTCGTGATCTTGCGGGTGAAATCGAGGCGCAGCCCCGTTTCAAATTTCGAATAGCCGTCGAAATCGAAGGTGAGCGCCGAGAGTTTCGCCTTAAACCCAAAATCGCTATCGAAGAAGTACGGGTCTTCCCAGAGAATTTCCCATTTGTAGCCGCGCTCCGACCATTCCGCCAGCGTCGAGATCGGCCGGCCGTAGCCAAATAAATTCCGATCGCGATAAGTCACGCCGACGATCGCGCCGGTGTATGAGCCGTAGCCTACAGCGAGTCCTAATTCCTTGCTCTTGGCTTCCTCGACGGAAATATCCAGCCGCAACGCGTTGCCCTCAATCGGCGTGGGTTTGATTTGAAGGACCGTGAATAATCCGGATTTCATCAGCTCGCGAAATTTCTCATCGACGAGCTCCGGACTGTAGGTCTTGCCACTGAACTTGCTGAAGCGCCGCGTCACATAACTCGATCGCAGACGTTCCAGACCTTTCACCGTCACGCCGTCGAAGTGATAAAGCCGGCCCGGCCTCACCGACACGACGACCGGGACGCGGCCGTTCGAAGCTGCCTCGGGATTTGCGGTCGCGTCGACTTTGACGTCGTAATAACCACGAGTGCGATAATAGGTTTGCAGTCGCCGGGGAATGTCCGAGACGCGGTTGTCTGTGTACGGTTGCTCCAGCAAATCATTGAGCTGGCCGTGCAACGCCTCCGATCCATAAATCGTCTCACCGGAAAACGAGACCTGACCAAAGGTGTATTGGCGGCCTTCAGTGATTGGAATGGTCGCGTCGACGCGCGAACCATCATCCGAGTAATGGTAGATCGGCTTCTCGACCTGAGCCTCGAGGTAACCATTCGAGACATAAAGCCGATGAACGAGGTCCGCGCCTTCCTCGACGTCCGCCGCGACGAACGGGAGCTTTGACTGCATGCTCGAATAGCGTTCGCGCGTCGGGCCGACCGCATACTCGAAGAGAATGTCAGCCGATTGATGCTGGTTACCGACGAAATTGACGAAGCCGAGCGTGACGAGCGGACCTTCGTTGATGTCGAGGATCAGGCGATCGCCGTTGATGGTGTATCGAACGCTGACCTTCGCGTAACCATGCTTCCGGTAGAAGAGCTCCAGGAAAAACGCGGCGTCGTCACCGCGGGCGGCGGTTAAACCGTAATCATCAATGGTGGTGATCTGTTCCTTGAGCTGAGAACGAAGTTCCTTATCCGAAAACGCTTTTTCACCCCGGAAGTCGATCGCGCTCGTCCGTTGCGCCTTTTTTTCCTGCTGCTTTTTGACCGCGCGCTCGGCCTTGTCCTTCTCTTCGGGTTTCGGAACTTTGACCGCGCTTTGGGCGAAGGCCCCCACGCCGGCAAACGACAACACGACCGCCAGGCCTAACGAGACGATTTGCCACCAGGTCCCGCGCCCGGCATGTCGGAGTTTGGCAATCGCGCGGCTCATCTCACTTGAATCGGATCAGATACTTTACCATGCCGCGAAAATCTCCTCCCACCTGGAGATCACCGATCAGCATAAACTGTTCGTTCAAGCGCAGCCGCGCGGTCGCCGTTTGCTGTCCGGTGCGCGGATCCACGTTACCGACGTCCACATCGAGCTTGTTGAAAACCGAGTTGCCCTTGGTCGGCTCGC
>DATILK010000476.1:0-4754 GCA_035476555.1 Chthoniobacterales bacterium
GCCCGATCGAAGAAACGCTCAGCGTCGTCGCGCAATGCCTGAACAAACGCGTCCAGGATGTGGTGGTAATGATGCTCGACCGCCCGCGCCACAAGGAAATGGTGGAACAAATCCGGCGCGTCGGCGCTTCGTTGCGAATGATCGGGGACGGTGACATCGCCGCGGCCATGGCGCCCGCGATTCCGGATAGCGGCATTGATCTTTACATGGGTATCGGCGGCGCGCCGGAAGCGGTCCTGGCCGCAGCGGGTATTAAATGTCTCGGCGGCGATATGCAATGCGTGATGTGGCCGCGCGACGACAAGGAACGCAAAGCCCTCATCGCTGGCGGACACAAGGCCGATCTCGGCCGCGTTTTTTTCGCGGATGATCTGGCGAACGGCAAGAACATCATCTTTTGCGCAACCGGAATCAGCGACAGCGCGATGTTACGCGGCGTGCGCACGCAAGGCGCCAGTGCGACGACTTATTCGATCCTGATGCGCGCGAAAAGCCGAACGGTTCGATGGATCCGGGCCTCGCACGATTTGAAGAACAAAACAATCCGGCTTCGCTCCGACAGTCGCGAGCATCGGATCTAAGTTTTCCGAGAACATCTCCTCGACATCGCGCCCTGGGTCTGGTCAACTCTTCTTGCCCTTATGAGCAAAATATCTTCGAAAACCGAGCTGTCGCCAGACAATGGCTGTGTCGTTGACACTAAATGGAAGTGCGGGCCCCTGAGTTACCACATATGCGCGAGCGAGACCGGCGGACCCGCTATCTCGCATGACGCGAGATTACCGGAGGTGGTCATTTACGATCACGTCGGCTTTAAGGGGGCTTTTGCCCGCACGAATCTCAGCTTTCATTACCTCGGCGATTTCTGGAATGATCGGATCAGTGCCCTCATCGTCGTCAGCGGCGTCTGGCGATTTTATCGCGACGAATATTACAAGGGCGATCACTGGGATCTTGGCCCGGGCTTCTACGAATGCTTCTTCAAGGACAAAGGCCCGGACGACGTCATCAGTTCGTTTCAAGCGATCGAGTTGACGTAGCTAAGTGCAGTTTCCGCGCAACCCCATGAGAGGGTGAACCCGGAGCCGCCGTGCCCGTAGTTGTGAATGAGCGGGCGACCGTCCGCCATCCGATCGAGCTCGAGGCGGACGCCGGATTTTCGAAACGGTCGATGGCCGACGCGCGTCGCGATGATCAGCGGCGGCGTGATCCTTAGCGTCGCGCAGCATTCGGAAACGATCGCGGCCGTCGTTGCGTGATCCGGCGCGAGATTGTCGCTCTGCTCGTTCGTTCCGCCGAAGACGCAATCGTTCGCGCGCGGAATCGCGTACATGAGCGGCGCGTCATCGCAGACAACGGCGCCGGGAAGATCCAGTTTTTTCACAAGCACGACCTGGCCGCGATGCGGTTCAAGATCGCGATCGTCGACGAGCGCACGCGCGCCGATCCCGGCGCAGTTGAGGATAACGTCGAACGCTGGGCTGACTTCATCAGGTCTCGCGAACCGCACGCCTGTCGTCAGCTTCCCGCCGGCGGCTAAGAAACGCTTTTGGAGATAATCGAGATAAATTGAACTGTCGCTGAGCGGCACGGTCATCACGAACTCGGTTTGGCTGATGGATCGCGCGTTGAAGCCGGCAGCCCATGACGGAATCGGCAGCTCGGCGCCGCGAGAAAAAGTGCGGAGCTCGATCAACGAAACGCCGCTCGCCGGATCACAGCTCAATTCACGAAACACTTCGTAACTCTGCAAAGCCCAGGCGATGACTTTGTCGAGCGGCTCGGCGTCGTACGGGAACCACATCGCCGCGGCGACTGCGGAAGTCGTCTGGGCTGGCGGTTCAGCCGCGAAAATCGCCGTGTCGAAGCCGGCGTCGGCCAGAACAACGCCGCACGTCAGGCCGGAGACGCCAGCGCCGATGATCGCGACCCGTGGTTTCATGCTCGTTGAGGCGTGCAGAATGGCGGCGCGTCAGCTAGATTACAACCGTGGTCGCATTATCGGAAACGTCGTTGACGGATAAGATCCTGGCGGGCGAACGGATTTCGCCGGAGGAAGCGCTGGAAATTTATCGGCGGCCGCTCGCGGAATTGGGTCAGCTCGCGAACGCGCGCCGGGATTTGGCGAAAGCAAAAAGTTACGACGGCCACGGGCGCGAGATCGTGACTTACATCATCGATCGCAATATTAATTACACGAACGTCTGCAACGTTTACTGCAAGTTCTGCGCGTTTTACCGAACGGAAAAAGACGCGGACCACTACGTCTTGAGCCGCGAACAGCTCGACCAGAAACTGGACGAACTTTCCGCGGCGGGCGGGGTTCAAATCCTGATGCAGGGCGGGCACCATCCGAAGTTATCGTTCGATTGGTATCTCGATCTGCTCCGGCACATCCGCGAAAAGTATCCGCACATTAACATTCATGGATTCAGTCCGCCGGAGCTGCAGCATTTCGCGGAGCTGTTCGGAATGCCGCTGCGAAAGGTGATTTCCGAATTCAAAGAAGCGGGGCTCGGATCGGTTCCCGGCGGCGGCGGAGAAATTTTGGTGGATAGCGTCCGCAATCGCATCGCGCCGTTGAAATGCAATTCGGACGCGTGGCTCGAAGTGATGCAAGTCGCGCACGAACTCGGATTGAAATCGAGCGCGACGATGATGTTCGGCCATGTCGAGACGATCGAAGACCGGATCGAACATCTGCGGCGTTTGCGCGAGCAACAGGACAAGAGCGGCGGGTTCACCGCGTTTATCTGCTGGACGTTCCAGCCGGACAACGCCGTCCTGAAAGTTCCGCATCGAACCGGCGTGGTGGAATATTTGCGGACGCAGGCGCTGGCCCGGATTTTTTTGGACAACTTCCCGAACGTGCAAAGCTCGTGGGTGACGCAAGGGCCGGACATCGGGCAGGTGGCGCTGAAGTATGGCGCGAACGACTTTGGTTCGGTAATGATGGAGGAGAACGTCGTGAGCAGCGCCGGCACGACTTTTCGCCTGGATGCGGCGCAAATCGAGGCATTGATCCGCGAGGCCGGTTACGAGCCCCGGCGGCGGAATAATTGGTACGAGCTCTTGAATTAGCGCCGGGCAGTGCGTTCTTCTCCGACCAGCGCCCAGGCGCGACCTGAAATCCTGCCTTGACGATGCCCAGGTTATTCACCATCAATACCACCCGCGCCGCGTCAGGGACGAAGGACGCCAGGGGACTTTTGACGTTATGAAGCTATTTCTCGGTTTAATTAGCGGGCGCAGCTGGGTTGCTCGACTCGCCATATTTTTGATGTTCGTGGCGACCGCGTCGCTTCGGGCGCAAAGCGCGCCGCCGGAGCAACAGGGACCGCCGCTCATCAAGTCGATCGAAATTCAGTACGTCGGGCCGCAGACGGTTTCGAAGGACAAGATCCTCGCCCAGATGCGGACGAAACCGGGACAGCCTTATTCTGAATCGCTGGTCGAGCAGGACATCAAAGCGCTCTACAAAACCAACCAGGTGCAAAATGTTCGCATCTTCGGACAGGCCGAAGGCAACGCCGTGAAAGTAATGGTGGTGCTACAAACGCGCTCGCTGGTTAACGAGATCGAAATCGAAGGCGCCACCCGTATCCCTGCCAAGACCCTGCGAAAAAAGATCGAGCTCAAAATCAATGGGCCGTTGAGCGAAGAGGAATTGCAGAAGGCGCGCGACAAAATCATCGAGGCTTACCAGGCCAAAGGTTTCACGGACGTAGAGGTGAAATACAACGTGGAGACCAACGAAGAGCACGGAACGTCGCGCGTTGTCTACACGATTCAGGAAGGAGCCAAAGGCGCGGTGAGCGCGGTTCGTTTCGAAGGGAACACGAAATTTCCTGACAAAGTTTTGCGCAAGCAGATGAAGACGAAGGGCAAAACATTTTATTCCTTCATCGATAAATCCGGCCGGCTCGACGAGACCCAGCTCGAGCAGGACGTGAACGCGATCAAAGAATATTACCAGGACCACGGCTACATCGACGTGGAGGTGAAGGAAGTCCGGCGCGAACGAAAGAACGGCAAGATGACGATCGTGATCGTGCTCCAGGAAGGACCGATTTATCACGTCGGCAAGATTCGGATCACCGGTACGAAAGCGGCGCCCGAAGCGAAAGTCCGCGCTCTCCTCAAGATGAAAGAGGGCGGAGTTTATTCGCCAAAACAAATTCGTGAGGATTCGAAGAAAATCGCGGACGCCTACGGCACCGGCGGCTACGTCGACCTGCAGGTTACGCCACAGGGCATCCCGGCGGGCGATGGCCGGATCGACGTCCACTATGACATCCAGGAAGGCGGGCCGGCCTTCGTCCAGAGAATCAACATCGTCGGCAACACACGGACCAAGGACAAGGTCATCCGCCGCGAAGTCCTGATCGCGCCCGGCGACATTCTGAACAGCGTCCGCGTCGAAACGACAAAGAAGCGGCTCGATAACCTGGGTTACTTTGAAAAGGTCGAGACCTTTCCGGAAGACACTGGGGTGCCGGGACGAAAAGACCTGACGATCCAGGTGCAGGAAAAACGGACCGGCTCACTGAACTTCGGCGCTGGTTTCAGCACGATCGATCAGCTGGTCGGCTTCGTCGAAATGACACAGGGAAATTTCGACCTTTTGAACTGGCCCAGCTTTACCGGCGCTGGCCAAAAATTCCGATTCCGAATTCAGTACGGCAATACGCGCAAAGACGTCACGTTGTCCCTGACCGAACCGTACTTCCTGGATCGCCGGCTTTCGCTCGGTG
>DATILK010000477.1:0-3256 GCA_035476555.1 Chthoniobacterales bacterium
AAGCCGAACGAATTGCTCAGCACATAATTGAGCTCGGCATCGCGGCCGTGATGCGGGACGGCGTCGAGATCGCAGGCGGGATCGGGATGGTCGCGGTTCAGGGTCGGTGGAACCCAACTGCGATCGATCGCGAGCGCGGAGATGGCCGCTTCCATGGCGCCGGTCGCGCCGAGAGCATGCGCGGTGTAGGCCTTGGTGCCGCTCACCGGAATTCGCTGGGCGTGCGCGCCGAACACTTGCTTGATCGCCGCGGTTTCACAGCTGTCGTTGAGCGAGGTCGAGCTCGCGTGCGCATTAATGTAATCGATCTGCGTTGGATCGATCTGAGCATCTGCGAGCGCTTCGCGCATCGCGCGCATCGACGATTCGCCGCTCGGCAACGGCGACGTCATGTGAAACGCGTCGTTGTTTAAACTGTAGCCGAGCACTTCCGCGTAAATGTGCGCGCCGCGTTTTTGAGCGTGCTCCAATTCTTCCACGATCAATGACGCCGCGCCTTCGCCCATAACAAAACCGTCGCGCTCCAAGTCGAAGGGGCGACAAGCCACTGCCGGATCACCCGTCCATTGGCTCATCGATTTGATGATCGCGAATGCGCCGTAAGTGAGCGGGCTTAACGGAGCTTCAGCCCCGCCCGCAACCATGACGTCCGCGAAATCGTCGCGAATATAACGAAGGGCCTCGCCCACGGAGACGGTGCCGCTCGCGCAACTGTTGGAATTCGTCGTGCCGACGCCGCGGAAGGCGAATTCGATCGCGATATTCGAATGAGCCGAGCCGCCGAAAACCTGCACGGCCAGAGTTGGGTTCACACCGCGCGTGCCTTTCTTGAGGAAACGCGCGTGGTCCATTTCGGCGTTTGAGATTCCGCCCAAGGCGGTCCCGAAACTGACGCCGATCCGGTCCTGCGGCGCTTCGCGCGAATACGAAATGCCGGCGTCATCGAGCGCCATTTTCGCGGAAGCGACGGCGAACTGCGCATACCGGTCGAGGCGCTTCAGGCGATGCGGCGGAAAATGTTCTTCGGGGACCCAGTCGAGAATTTGACCGGCGCAATGCGCGTTGAATTGCGAAGTATCGAAGCTCGCGATTGTCCGGACCCCGCTTTTTTCCGCGCGCAATCCGTGCCAGAAATTTTCGCGACCGATCCCGATGGAGGTGATTGGCCCGAGGCCGGTGATGACAGCGCGACGTTTAGCCATGGTGGATTTGGGGTTGAAGTGCTGACGTTGGCTGACTCTCGAGATACGTTTTCATCCAGCGCAACGTTTTACTCGCGACCGGATGAATGAATCCTTTGCTGATGATCGGCTCGGCAATGGGCGCGAGCAACCGAATCCGAAAACGCAGGTCGTGAACGATTTCGACCAGGGTGCCGGCCGGCGTTTCCTTGAATAACCAGACGACGTCCATGCCCTTGGTCCAGGCTTTCAAATGATGAAAGCGAACCTCGCAACGATCGCGATCGATGATTTGTTCCGAGGTCCACGCAATCGGCAGACCCCAACGCCGCGCGGCCATGATGACCAGATTGCGATCCGCGCTACGCTCCAAATAACGGATGTAACGATAATGCGGCAGAATTTTTGGCCAGAGCTCGAGGTTGGCCGCCGTTTCGAAGATCGCATTCTTCGGGGCGCGAATGATGATCGAGTTCGCTGTGTGCATGATCCTTCTTCAGGCTAAACTCGCGTCAAAACCGGACAACGAAAGGAAAAGTAACAATGGCGTTACTAATGAAATCGGAGTGCGAGAAGTGCGGGCGAAAACTCGAGGCGGAAGGCGAGGCGTTCATCTGCACTTACGAATGCACGTTCTGTCGCGAATGCACGGAAGCGATGGCGGCTGTCTGTCCCAACTGCGGCGGCGAATTGGTGCGACGACCGCGGAAGGGGAAGGCAGGTAGGGGCGATTGACCTCAATCGCCCGGCGCTCGGACTAGCATTCGAATCGGCGGGCGGTTCGGTGAACCGCCCCTACCTTATGATCTGCGTCGATGCTTGATCCGGTAGGTCAGAAAGCATTCTTCGCCGACGACGCGCATGTTGGTGAGCGAGCAACGCACGCTACGCGGCAGGAATTCCTTGCTCAGGCCGGTAAGCGTCGGTGCATCCGCGCCGCCGAAAAGGCACGGCGCTATCGTCAGATTGAGTTGATCGACGAGATTCGCTTCCAGCAATGCGCGGAAAAGTGTCGCGCCGCCTTCGCAAGCAACATTACGCACTCCGTAATCGTGCCGGAGCTGTCGCAACATCCAGGCGAGATCGACTTCGTTCGCGTCGCTCAAGTGGAGCGTCGCTTTCTTGCGAAGCGCCTTTTGATAGCGCGCCGGCATTCGCAGGGTCGAGAAGATGAGAATCGGCGAGATATCGACCTTGAAAATGTTTAACGATGGATCGATCCGGCCTTCGTTCGAAACGATCACGCGCAACGGGTAAGGCGTTTGCCCGCGCGCGACCCGCGCCTCACGCATCTTCGGATCAGGCAGACCCAGGCGGACATTGTCATGCTTGAGCGTGCTATGACCGATGAGGACGGCATCGCCAAGCGCGCGTTGGCGGAGCAAATGCGTCTTGTCTTCTCGCGACGTGAAATCGACGGGCGAAAAATTCTTGGTGGTGATCTTGCCGTCGACCGTCATGGCGAACGTCACCGCCACGAACGGTCGCCGCGACCCGCGCGGTTTACTCTTCGTGCTCGCTGATTTCATGCTCGAGCGTGGCGAATTCCTTCTCCATTTCGCGCATCTTCACATGACCGACGGCGCCGCTCGGCCGATAAAAGAAATAAACAATTCCGCCAGGTAAACAGCAGAGCAGGATCACCGTGAAACCGGTCAGACCGATCATGCGCGCCACCGCCGGAGGAACTGCGCACAGATTGAAGAGCATGACCTGAAGCAAAAACTCGCGCGTGCCGACACCGGCAAAACTGATCGGCAACGATGAGATCGTGCGCTCGATCGGCATGATGGCGAAGAAGTCCACCGGCGCGACCGCGGCCTGAAACGCATAGGCGACGCAAAGAAAAGTGGCGAACGTCCCAAGGTGACAAACGAGCGAAGCGCCGAACGCCGCTGCCGTGGCGCGCCAATGTCGTGCATAGAGATGATACGCCGCCGAAATTTCGATCAGCTTTTCGCGGCCGGGAAAACGATGCGGCAGTTTGTGGAGAAGATTGAAGCCGCTGACAACGAAGGTCGTGCCCACGAACAGAACGGACGCGCCGAAAACCGCGAGCACCACCCAGACATAGA
>DATILK010000478.1:0-5652 GCA_035476555.1 Chthoniobacterales bacterium
GTGAAATAGAGAAGCACCTTGCCGTCGTAGTCGCGGAAGGAGAGCCACGAACCCTTGGTCATTTCAAGAATCTGTTTGCCTTGGGCAAGTTGTTCGCTGGCGGTTGAAAACTTCAATGTGTAGGGGCCATTCGTCGCGCCGTTCTTGTCGGTGTACTTCACCTCCATCGTATGGTCGCCTGGAGCGAGATTGGGCATCGGCACAAACGTATTGATCATCGGCAAGCCGGTCTGCGGACTTTTTTGCGGGAGGTGTCCGGTCGAGACGAAGTCACCTTTGCGGTCGAGTCGATAAAACAGCTCCGTTGCCTTAAAATCCGTTAATGAAAAGATTGCGGCCCAACCGGAGCTACTCTGCTGCGTCGTCAGCGTGACCGGATTTTCCAGGACACGTTCAGGGGTGCTGATCAGTTTCGCATACCGGACAGCACCGGCATCGATCCATTTTTGCGCTTCCTTCTTGTCGATAAAATATTTCTCGAACTTCCCGGCAGCGTGCGCGGCGCGGAATTTTTCGAGCCACTCTTTCTCGGCGCGTTTGTCAGCGATGGTTTGCTCGCCCTTTCGTTCCTCGGAATATTCCTGGCTGATTAGCCACGGCAGTGGACCGAAATCCGGTTGCGCGTCGGCCAGCGCTTTCAATTTGTTTATGCGCGCTTCACCGTCGTCGAGCAGCGCCATCGCCGCCTGGTAGGAAACCGTCGGCGGCTTCAGTTTATCGCTGAAGTAGCGCATCGCCTCGACAGCTCCCGCCTTTCCTTCCGCCGATTTGAGCATGGTCTCGTAGCTCATCCATGGATCGATCGCCTCCAGATTGGAGACCAGATATTGCGCGTAATCCTGGCGAGCGGCGGAAAAGTTTCCTCCCAGTTCGTGAATGCGCGCGTTGTGATAGTGCTCCTCGGGCGTCTTCGCGTTCTGGATAATTCCCCCGTTCGACGCGAGCGCTTCGAATCGGTCGGCTATCTTCTCTAGCGTCGCCTGGCTCTTGTCGATCTTCGTGGACATTTTGCTTTGGCCGAACACGAGCCAGATAACAAGCAGCGCAACAAAGCCGAGCAGGGCCGCGATTCCCCACGCCCAACGCCGCGCGCCTTTCCGTAATTGCGTAAGGTCGTCGCGCAGCTTGAGCACGCCAGCCTCGAGCGCTTCCCGCGTCTTGAGCGGATGGAAAAGATGCGAGTCCGCTTTGAGCACACCTCGATAGGCCGCCTGGAGCTGGCGCTGCACTTCCGGCTCCGGCTCGTGCGGATCGATCGGGAAATCCTCGTCCATGAAAAGGTACCAGACCTTGATTCCCTTTTTCCGCGCGTAGAGCGCTTCGTATTGCGTATAGCTGACGCGCCCGAAATCCGGATCCGGTGAGGTGGGCTCCGCGCCATAGCATTGACCGACGAGCTGCACCACGCCTTTGCTCTGGTCGATCTTGTCCCGCAGCATCTGACGCAGGTCGCCGGTTTCCGTCCCGAAAATGTCCTGCCAGATCGGTTCGTAACCGAGGAAGGTCAACGTGTTGGAAACGAGTTGACGGGCACTGCGCAATTCCTTGCTGACAGCGGAGATGAAGATGGTAGGGCGCGGCGACATAACGATTTGAATACTCGAAGCGGTTGTAGCGTGACAAGCACGCAACTACCTGACGCGGCCGGCCTAACGAACTTGCGGAGAGAATTACGCCTCGATCGCCGTTGCAGGAGCCAGCGCGCCGGAGTTGCGGTCTCCGCACAAATATTCGGTAGAGTCAGGCTGCAGCTGGCTTGCGCGAGGCGGTGAGCTTGTTAAGAAGCTCGTTGGTTAATTTTTCCAAAGCGATACCCCAGGCGCTGATCACCGCCATCGTGGCCACGGAGATGAGAAGGAACATCCAGATCGGTTGTTCGCGGATACGCAGTCCCAGCCAGATGACATAAGGATGATGAATCAGGTAGATGCCGTAGGAGAATGTGCCGACAAGAGTGAAGATTTTTCCAAGCCACGCGAGGCGCGCAAGCAACCCGGCGATGCCCACAATGACGAGAAAGCAGCAGACGCCGGTGGCAAAATCAACAAAGACGTAGGTGATACCGTTATGATAAAGACGGAGCGCGACGGGATACAGTGCCACTCCGCAGAGCAAGCCGGCACCGCTGAGGAGAAATCGCTCCGCGCGCACGGCCGAGCGCGCGCACCACAAACCCAGCGCCATGCCGAGGGCAAATTCCGGCAAACGACAAATCGCAAAGCCACCCAGAATCCACATCCCGTCCTGCGGATATGGGAAGAGCATCAGGTAACGAACAAAAAAGCCGAGCCCGCCCGCGAACAGGAGGAAGACTAACGGTCCAAGCTTTCTGGCCGCTCCGAAGAGCAGCGGAAAAATCAGGTAGAACTGAATAAGCATGGAGAAGTACCACCAGGCGGCGTTAAGGTAGAAAAAGTTCATGCTGATATCGACAAAGCGCAGGCCAAGCAGACTGAGCACGATGCGGCCATCGATTCTCTCGAAGCGCGCGACGAATGGTGAGAGAAGGTAAACGAGATGCGCCACCCAGTACATCGGATAAAGCCGCAGAAGCCGCGCTCGATACCATCCGGCCCATTCGATGGGACCTGCTTGTGCCTTACGCACGGTTGATTGTGTCAGGGCCCAACCGCTAAGGATGATGAAAACGCCCACCGCGTGGAAACCGAGGCCCGAGACGAAGAGCCAGGCGACGCCCAAGGCGGACCGCACTGCCGAAAAAAAAGTACTCCAGTCGGGAGGCGACAGGGATCCGTGCTCGAAGTAGGTTCGGAAAAAATGAAAGTAAACTACGGTGAGAATGGCCAGGCCTTTGGAAACATCGAGCCAGACGAGCCGCTTCATCGCCGTTGGAGCTAGCAGGGCAGCCGCAGATAAGGAAGAAGGAACTCAGCCGTGGCGCTAGGACTGCGGCATCGTTAGGCGGGGCAACACGGCTTCGATGCTCGTCCGCTCAGGCTCGAGCCACGGCGGCAACACTAGCGTCTCACCCAGATGCGCCGGGTCTTCGTCAACGGCAAACCCCGGACCTTCCGTGGCCAGCTCAAAGAGCACGCCGCCTGGTTCCGGGAAATAGACCGACTTAAACCAGAACCGATCGATGACTGGCGTCGGCCGCGATCCGCCTTCACGGACACGGGTACGGACTTCGTCCTGGTGTTTTTCGTCATCCACGCGCCAGGCCAAGTGATGAATACTGCCCGTGCCCCACGCGCCGCGCGGCGATGTCGGCGATTCATAGAGATCGACATAAGCGCCCGATTTTCCGCCAGCGACTCCGTAACGGTGCCAGCCGTTTTGGGTCGCGACATGCTCGAACCCCATCGCGCCGGTCAGAAACGAAGTCGTACGAACGAGATCACGTTCAACCAGGCGCGCACTTTCGAGTCCGCGAATCTGATGCGGTTCCGGAATCGGACTTCCTTTCCATGGAGTAAAGGGACGGCCTAACGAGTCTTCATTTTCAACGAGAGCGACCCGCAATCCATGGGAATCGCGCAGCGGCAAGGCCGTTCGTCCGAAACGCGACTCCGGTTCGCCCACCGCGGCGCGATGTTTCCGCAACCGCTCGCTCCAGAAATCGAGACTGCCGGGCGGAACCGCCAGCGAAACTTCGCTGCTCAGCCCGTGCCCGTCGCGACTCGGCGCCATTTGCGCCCACGGAAAAAAAGTGAGGTCAGTGCCCGGATGCCCGTCCGCGTCCGCGTAGAAAAGATGATACGTGCCGGGATCATCCTGGTTCACGCTTCGCTTCACGAGACGCATGCCGAGCACTCCGGCGTAAAAATCCAAATTCTCCTGCGCCGGTCCGGCAATCGCCGTGACGTGATGAAGTCCGTGGACGGTATGCATCGCACGAACCATCGCGCGAGCCGCGCGCAGGCGCTATTGCAAATGATACGCTTCCACGAGTGCAACGCCGGTCGCGCCGTTCACGCCGCTGAGTACGGCAGTGTAATTTCCGGGCGCGAGATCGCGGACGATCGCTGATTCCAAATCGTTGCTCGGTGAAAGTCCGGTGCTCGCGATCGCCGCCTGCTGCGAATCCTTCCAGTTGTCGTTGGAAAAAATCTTCACCCCGTTGCCATCAAACAAATCCAACTGCGGATCGCTGAGCGCGTTTGAAATTCCGACGCCGGCAAGCGAGGGTCCGAGAGCACGGAAAACGACGCGCGCATTGTCCGGACCCGTGACGATCGCTCCACCGATCATTACGTTTTGGCCGGAGCCAACGAGGCCGCGCGTGCTGAGATTGCCGAGCTTCGACGTCGCGCTGGGTTGCAAATCGTAAGCTTCGACCAAGCCAATGCCGGTCGCATTTCCGTTTCCACGCACGATCGCGGTGTACGCGCCCGGCGTTAGCGTGACCAGGAGCGCGGACTCCAGATCGTTCGCCGGCGCGAGGTTTGCATCGCGCAACGCCTGGGCTTGGTTTTGCTGCCAATCGTTATTACTCGCCAGAAGATTTCCGCTCGAATCGTAGAGCTCGAGCAGCGGATCGCTCAGCGCGCCCTGCACTCCCACACTCGCCAGCGAGGGACCCAGCCCGCGGACCACAACTTGTTTCGATGAATTCCCGGTGATGATGAAACCGGCAATCGCCACGCTCTCCGCCGCGCCGACCTGAACGCGCGTCGCAAGATTCGCGAGCGCGTTGTGACCAGTCACGCGGACGACGACGGCATCGTAGGCAACCGTGTGAACGGCATCGTCGGCACTCAGCATGAATGTGTAAGTGCCGGGCGCATTGATCGTCACAGTCGTCGCCGGCTGGCTGGAATTCCCAAACGATGCACCGAGCGGTCCCGAATAAACTTTCCAGCCGATCGCCGCCCGGCCCGATGGATCGTTCACCGATCCGTTCAGCGAAATCGTCGCCGGAAATTCCAGAAATTGATCGGGCCCGGCATCAACGCTTGGAGTGCCCAGCGAACGCGGCCCTTCGCTCGGTCCAGTTGTCTGGACTACCTCGAAATTGCTGATGTCGATGCTCGCGAGGTGACCGAACGCATTTGAACTGAATCGATCGTCAGGAGCGACTGAGACCGAAAAGAAGTTTCCGTTGTCGGCCACGATCGCGCCGTACTTTTTCAAGGCGAGCAAGACCGCTTTTTCTTCGATGGTCCAGTTGGCAGGGATCGCGAAGTTCGCTTTCAGCCGCAGCCGTTGTCCCATCGCCGGATAATTCGTGGACGTCGCCGGAATCGAGGAGGCGTAGTGCGTCGCCGGATAAATATATTCTTTGCGCGTCCGCTTCACGACGAGGCGCAACGCGTGCTCGACCATTCCGCGTTCGCATTCATCGTAACGCACCGTCGCAACAAACATCGACAGTCCCGCGGCGTCGCCCGATGTCCAGCCCGCCGGACGCAGCGCGTTCGAATTCAAAACGAATTTCGCGCCGTTCGAGGCCTGCCATCCACTCTGCGTCAATTTCATCTGCCACGTTTCCCAAACCGAGCCGGCGCCGGGCGCGACCATGATTCCGTGGCGATCGCCGCCGCTGTTGTTCACGTCCTGCTGCCATTGCGGCAACGTCAGGGTCCCGGTCCCCTTCGGCCAACTTTCGATCGGCTGGTTGGGCGGAATCGGATAACTGCCGTTGGGCATCGTGCCGCCATCGAGATCCGATTCATCCGGGTAATCGAGAAA
>DATILK010000479.1:0-9369 GCA_035476555.1 Chthoniobacterales bacterium
GAAAAATCCGCCGCTCGAATCGCCGGCCGCTGTTCCGTAAAAATTTCCGTCAGCGCCCTGAACGAGCGCGATGGCGTGCGTGCCCTTGCCGTCCTGGAAATGGTAGATCGGCGTAAACGTCCCCGCGGGCGTCAATTTGAAGATCATCCCATTGAGATCGCCCACCGCGCGCGGCGCCGTGGCTCCGTAAAGATTTCCGTCGGCCCCCGCGATCAGCAGCGTCGGGTTCGCCTCATCCTGCGTCGCCGCCTGAAAAGTGTAGAGAGTGGTGAGCGAACCGTTCTGACCGATTTTTAGAATCGCGCCGTGGCTCAGACCACCGTTGAACGTTCCAAAGTCCGCGCCGTAAAACGTGCCGTCGGATAATCGGACCTGCGGAAATGCCGAAAGCGGCTGGCTGAAGGACGCCAATGTTTCGATCGTAGCGGCGTGAACGGAAACAGCGAGCAGGCCCGCGCCGAGCACGGCGCCTTTCAAAACGTTCGGCAGCACGACAGCTAGTCCGTGATCCGATGCTTCAATTCCCAGACGCGCAACGCTGCCAGCAATAGACTTTTGGTGCGGGTGAGCGTGCCAACTGCCGGCAATTCTTTCTCGACTCCCTGGCTGCTGCTGTTTTTCCGAGGACGGCCGCGCTTCGCCTTGGTTTTGCCTACCCGGCGCGCGGTTTCGCTGATGGGGAGATGACCGGCATTGTTCATGGCGAGGGAAAAAGCAGCTTGCGAGCCAGTGACCCCTGCGGTTTCCCTCTTGTGCGTCGCTCTGTTCTCCTCCAGTTTGCCCGGTCATGCCTGCGGATCGAAAACTGGGTTGCCTGAGCGTTTTTCTCGCGGTGGCATTATGCGCCAGCGTGTTGATCAATCTCGTTCTCGCCGCAAGCGCCTTTCACCGTTTCGGCGCCACTCCGCGTTTTGAAGAACCGACTCCGTCGTTTCGCGAAGTAATCGTGCAGCGCGGCAACAACGACAAGATCGCCGTGATTCCACTGCGCGGGCTCATCAGCTCCACGCTTCCGGGCAACGTCGGCGAGACGATGGTCGACGACATGCGCCTCGCGCTCCAGCAGGCGCGCGATGACGATCGCGTCCGGGCGGTAGTTTTGGAAATCGATTCGCCCGGCGGCGAAGTGACGGCGTCCGATGTGATCTACAACTGGGTAGTGAAAACGCGCGCGAAAAAACCAGTGATCGTTTACATGGATTCGCTCGCCGCGTCGGGCGGGTATTACGTCGCGTGCGGTGGGAAATATTTGATGGCGAACGAGACGACGATCACCGGCAGCATCGGCGTCATCATCCAAACGCTGAATTACGAACAGCTCTTCAACAAAGTCGGCCTCGCGTCGGTTGTTTTTAAGAGTGGGAAGTTCAAGGACATGCTCAACGGCGCGCGGCAGGTCACGCCGGAAGAGCGCGAGATGATCCAGGGATTCGTCATGAAAACTTACGAGAAGTTTCTCGGGATCGTGGCGCGCGAACGAAATTTGCCGGCCGATGGGCTGCGGAATGGGATCGCGGACGGCCGCATTTTGTCGGGGAAAGACGCGCTCGAAAACAAGTTGATCGACGGCACCGGGCAGATCGAAGACGCGTTCGCGAAGGCGAGGGAATTGAGCCGTGCCCCGGGCGCTACGGTCGTAAAATATGGACCTCCCTTCAGCTGGGGCCGATTCTTCCGCGCTTTCGGAAGCACGAACAACAAGATCGAGCTGACCCTGCCGAGCCAGCTCATGCCGCAATTAGAAACCGGGCGCGCTTACTTTCTCCCGAGCTTCTACGCTCCGTAGAGCGCCGCCGCGCAGCATGACCGCCGACGGCTTCATTCCGGCGCTCAGCGCTGTGATCCAGGCGTTCCTCCTCGTCGCCGGCGTTTATATTTACGTCTCGCTCTTGCGGCAGATCGCAGCCCGTCCGCCGAGTGCCGAAATTCCTCCCGCCCGCACTTTCAGCTGGCCCGAGGCGCTCGTCGCCGTCTTGCTGACGTCTTTTTTCCTGCTCACTCTTGCCGGGGCTTCCACCCACAACGCCTCGCGAATGCGCAGCGTCGATCTCATCGCCAGCGGCACTCTCACCATCGCAATGCTCCTGGCGCTCGCTGGCTTCCTTCGTCTGCGCCGGTTCGATTTGAATTTGATCGGCGGTTTTTCTCGAATCGGCTTTTTCCGGACAATGGTTACCGGAGCGATCCTGATCCTCGCCGCGTATCCGCTGATTTTTCTCGCGGACGTTGTTACCCAGCGTCTGATGCGAAGCGCGCCGCAGCGACAGGCGATCGTGGAAATGTTCAGTGAATCGACGACCCTCCAGCAACGGATCATGATTATTGTTCTGGCCGTTTCCCTCGCGCCGCTTGCCGAGGAATTTATCTTTCGCTTCTTCATTTACGGAGTGGCTCGGCGCTATCTTGGCCGCTTCCTCGGCGTGCTGTTGAGTTCGCTGCTGTTCGCGGCAGTGCACGCGCATTTGCCGTCGTTCGCTCCGCTCTTTGTCCTCGGAACCTGCTTCGCCATCGCCTATGAATGGAGTGGCTCCATCCTCGTGCCCATGACCATGCACGCGCTTTTTAATGCGATCACTTTGACGGCGCTCGCCTTTCCCGAGTTGGTGCGGCAATGAAACTGCGAGACGTCGGCGAGGACCGACTGCTCGAACAACTCTTGGCGAAACTTCGCTCGCGCCGCGCGGTCGTCCTTGGCGCTGGCGATGATTGCGCGCTCGTCGAATCCGGGAAGCGGGGCGTGCTCGATGTGCTGAAAACCGATTGTCTCGTCGAGGGAATTCATTTCACGAAAAACACCCGGGCCGACCTGGTGGGATGGAAGGCGATGGCACGGCCGGTGAGCGATTTTGCGGCGATGTCGGCGATCCCGCAGTTTGCTTTGGTGACGTTGATCCTGCCGTCGCAGCGCGAAGTCGTATGGGTGCAACGGCTCTATCGTGGAATAGAGAAAGCCGCGCGCGCTTTCGGCGTGTCGGTTGTCGGCGGCGAAACGAGCAACATCAAAGGCCCGGCCGTCATTTCTGTAAGCGTCACCGGGATCGTGGAGAAAACGCGGTGGCTTGGACGCAGCGGCGGCAAGCCTGGCGACGAACTTTTTATCACGGGCCGTCTGGGCGGATCGTTGCGCGGCCATCATCTCAAGTTTGTTCCGCGCATCGCCGAATCGCGCTGGCTTACGAAAAATTTTCGGGTTCATGCGATGATGGATTTGAGTGACGGACTCGGCGCCGACCTGCCGCGCCTGGCTCGCGCGAGCGGCGTTGGTTTTGAAATTGATGAAACGGCCCTGCCGGTAAATCGCGGCGCCACCATCGCGCAGGCGATTTCCGACGGGGAAGATTATGAACTGCTCTTCGCTATTTCCCCAAAGGATTCTCAGTCGCTGCGTTCACGTTGGCGGAAAAAATTCCCGGCAATTTCTCTCACGCGGATCGGCCAGCTCATCCACCGTAACGCAGCTCGCGGAGCGAGCGAGGCCGGGCTTTCAAAGCCGAAAATCGAAAATCGAAAATTGCGTCATGGCTACGTTCACTTCCGCTAGTCCAGCCGACACGCAAAAAATTGGGCGCGAGTTTGCCGCCAGTCTCCCGCGGGGAAGCGTTATCGCTCTGGTCGGCCAACTCGGCGCTGGCAAAACGCAATTCGTGAAAGGCCTGGCCGCCGGCATCGGCGCTAGTGGCGAAGTGACCAGTCCTACTTTCACCCTCCTCCACGAGTACATCGACGGACGTTTCCCCGTCTATCATTTCGATTTCTTCCGGATCGAAGATCGACAGGCTGCCGAGCGGCTGGGACTGGACGAATATTTTTTTGGCGACGGCATTTCTGTCGTCGAGTGGGCCGATAAATTCCGCGACGCAATTCCGGCGAATGCCGTCTGGATTTCTTTTGAAACGAAATCTGAAGACCAGCGCCTGATCACTCTTCCGTGAAGATCCTGGCTTTCGAACTTTCCAGTGCGCGTGGCAGTCTCGCCTGGCGCGACGGCGACTTCGAGTGGACCGCGCAATGGGCGAATGATCGCAAAAATTCCGGCGAATTTTTCCAAAATGTGGCCGAAGCGCAGAAGCGTTTTGGCGCGCCGGAGCGAATCATTGTCGGACTCGGGCCGGGTTCCTACGCCGGGACGCGGATCGCCATTTCGACGGCGATCGGATTGCACTTCGCGACCAAGGCGGCGCTGGTCGGTCTCTCATCGCTTTGCGCAATCGAATGCGACGCGGCGAAATACGCCGTCGTCGGCGACGCGCGCCGACAATCTTTTTTTCTCGCGCAGCTTTCCGACCGAACGCTGATAGCTCCTCCCGTTCTGCGTTCGGATGCTGAGCAGCGAATCGCTCTCGATGATTTGCGAACGCAAATGCCGGTCTTCGCTGTGGAACTGCTGCCGCAATTTGAAGGCGTGGCCGTTCGTTACCCTGACGCGCGGATTTTGGCGCAGCTTGCTGGCCAAGCGAATCGCGCGTTTGTTCTGCCGCCGCTCGAGCCGATGTATTTGCGCGAGCCGCACATCACTACGCCAAAACAAAAATGAGCGAGACCCACCGATGCTGGGCTGAGATCGATCGCAGCGCGTTGCGTCACAACGCCGGCGTTGTGCGCGAACGCATTGGTTCAGCAGAAATGCTGGCAGTGGTGAAGGCGAACGCGTACGGACATGGGCTTGTTGGCGTCGCGGAAGCGCTCGCGAACGACGTCACATATTTCGGCATCGCCAATCTTGAGGAAGCGATCACGCTTCGGACGGCCGGACTAAGCCATCCGATAATGGTTCTTGGACCCGCGTTGCCGAGCGAACGATCCGCGATCGTCGAAGGCAAATTCATTCCGACGATTTCAGCCGTCGAGGAAGCGGAAGCATTCGATCGGATCGGGCCAATCGCGATCAATTTCAAAGTGGACACCGGGATGGGCCGGATGGGTGTGCCGGAAAACCAAAGCGTCGTGGCGTTCAAGAAAGTGGCGGCCTTACGCAATGTGCGCGTCCACAGCATTTCGACGCACATGCCGGTCTCGAACGAGGATGAAAGTTTCACGCGCGACCAGCTCATTCGATTTCGAAAGCTCGTTGAACAATTTCGCGCGGAAGTGCCGGGCGATTACAAAGCGCACGTTCTGCAAAGCGCCGGCACACTGGCGTTCAACGACACGCCGCATGAGATCGTTCGAGCTGGTATCATGCTCTACGGCATTTCGCCGCTGCCGGAATTTCAGCGTTTGCTTAAGCCGGTGATGACTTGGAAGACGCGGATCGCGTTGATCCGTGATATGCCCGAAGGACACGGCATTAGTTACGGACGGACGTTCATCACGCCGCGTCCCATGCGCGTGGCTACGTTGTCGGCCGGTTATGCGGATGGTTATCCACGACAGGCGTCGAACCGCGGCGCTGCGATGCTGGTGCGTGGGAAACGTTGTCCGCTCCTCGGCCGGGTGACGATGGACCTAATGGTGATCGACGTTTCCCAGGTCCCGGAAGCGAGCGTCGGCGACGAAGTCGTGTTGATGGGCCGGCAGGGCGCCGAAGAGATTTCGGCGGCCGACCTGGCCGAACGCGCGGGCACTATCCACTGGGATATTGTTACGCGCGTTGGCAGTCGAGTGCGGCGTGTGTATGTGTGAGACGCGATGTTTCAGATCATCTTCAACGAACTGAGCGCGGCGGAAATGGCGGCGCTGCCGAAGTCGTTGCAGCTCGATCTGCTGGCTGAATTCCAAATCCTTCCCGCGGATCTCGACAATCTCGATAGCAGCCGATTCGGCGTGATCGAGCGCGAAGGAAAAAAGCTTCATCGTTATCGCGCCAAAGATTACCGGATTTATTTCGAGCGCCGGCCGGAAGGCATCACCGTGCATCGCGTCCTGCACAAGAACACGTTCCGGGATTTTCTTTTCCGCAGTAAACTGCCGATGGCGGAAGACGATCAGCTCGGGAAGAACCGCGAGTTCTGGAAGTTGATCGAACAGGGCGAGCGGACGCAGAAAGCATCGTGATCGCCCAGCTCGCCGCGGACGAGAATCTGCGCCGGCACGAATTTCCAGTTTGTGCCCGGAAGATTTATTGCGCGCACGCTGCTGATGCTCCGCTGCCGAGACGAGTGGCGGATGCGATGAAGGAATCGATCGGGCGGGCGTCGATCGATTCGCGTCAGTACGAGCAGGAGCTGGAGCGAATTGCACAAACCCGCGCGCTCGTCGCGCGTCTGCTGGGCGCGGAGACGGAAGAGATCGCGTTCACTGGTCCCACGGCGAGCGGCCTGAACACCGTCGCGAACGGACTCGATTGGAAGCCGGGCGACGAAGTCGTGTGTTACCTCGATGATTATCCGGCAAACGTTTATCCCTGGCTCGCGCTCGAGCGCAATGGAGTGAAACCGGTGCTGCTGGAGACGACGAGCATTGGTGAGATCACGCCGGAAATCGTCGAGCGCGCGCTCACCAAGCGCACGAAGCTCGTGGCACTGGCGAGCGCGAGTTATTGCAGCGGGTTCCGGATCGATCTCGAAGCAATCGGTGCGCTTTGTGCCGAGCGCGGCGTTTTATTTTCAGTCGACGCGATCCAAACGCTTGGCATTTTTCCCGTCTCGTTGAAGCACGTCGATTTCCTCAGCGCCGGCGCCCAGAAGTGGATGCTCGGCCCGTCCGGTGCTGGTATTCTTTACATAAAAAAAAGCCGGCACGATTTGCTGCGACCGCCGATCATCGGCGGCTGGAACGTTGTCTCGCCGAATTTCATCGCGCAACGCGAAGTGCAATTCGAAAGCGGCGGCAGAAAATTTGAGCCGGGCGCTTACACGCATAGCGTCCTCGCCGGATTGCGTGCCGCTGTCGAAATTTTGCTCGAGACCGGGGCGAACGAAATCTCCGCGAGAATCCAACAACTGAATGGATCTTTACGCGATCGACTTGCGCCCGCCGGCTTCGAATTTCTCAGTCCGAACGAGAGAAAAAATCAGAGCGGCATCCTGACGTTTCGCCATCCGCGTGTGCCGTCGGATGCGCTTTGGGAAGCCGCGATGAAAAACGATATCGTGATCTCGCTGCGTTTCGATCGGGCGAATCGCAGCTGGCTGCGGGTGAGCCCGCACTTCTATAACAGCGAAGCCGAGATCGAAAAGATCGCCGACGTTCTGCTTACTTCATCAGGAGCACAGAGCGGCTGCGTTTGATCTCGCGCGTGATTTTGCGATGCATGTGCGCGGGCATCCCCGTGACGCGGCGCGGCAGAATCTTCCCGCTTTCGGTCACGAATTTCTTTAACAGATCGGGATTCTTGTAATCGATGGCTTCGGTCGCGATGTCGATGCGGCGGCGCGGCATCGTGCGATTAGCGCGGCGAAAAGCGGAACGGCGTTTGGCGGTTTTCGGTTGCATGGATGATTACCTCGTCTCGCGATGGAGCGTGTGCCGCTTCAAAAACGGATTGTATTTTTTCTTCTCGAGCCGGTTCGGCGTGCGCGGACTCTTTTTGTTGCGCGTGCTCATGTAACGCGAGGTCGGTTTGCCTTCGGCCTTCGCCTCCGTGCATTCGAGAGTGATGATTTCCTGCGCCATGACTTACTCCTTGGTGTCTTCCGGCTTCGCTTCCTCTTCTTCCGCTTCGCCGCCTTCTTCCTCGGTCAGACCGAAGAGGGACGTGACCGATTGCCGGACGCGCGACGCCTTGTTCTGTTTTTCGAGCTGCGACTGGCATTCGACGGTGAACCGCGCGAACGGGATCGCTTCGAGACGCGCGTGGGAAATTGGTTTGCCCGACATCTCGCAGACGCCGTAGGTGCCGAGCTCGATGCGCTTCAGCGCCTGATCGATTTCATAGAGCGCGTCCTGTTCCTGTGAAAGCAGGCTGAGGGCAAAATCGCGATCGTAAGCGTCACTGCCCGCGTCCGCCTGGTGCATGCCGAATGCGGAGGCTTCGCTGCCTTCCGCGCGGGAACGAAGGTTGTCTTTCGCCACGCCGGCCATCGAATCGACCATCGCGTCGCGCAACTGGAGAAGCTTCTCTTTCTGTCCGCGAACGAACGGGTCGAGTTTCCGCGGCTTGTTGTTCTTGGTCGAGAGCACTCCGCTGGCGGCGCTGTTGGAACCGAAATCTTTTCGCGCGCCGTTGGCCTTCAAAGGTTTGCTGGCCGGCGCCGCGCTTTTCTTCGTCGCTTTGGCGGCTGGCTTTTTCGTCGCCGATTTCTTCGCGGGCTTCGACAGCTTGGCGTGCGCTTTCTTTACTCTTGGGCGCGGGGCTTTCTTCGCGGGACCTTTCGATTTCGCGGGCGATTTGGAATTCTTTTTCTTCGCGGAACTGGCCATAAATTGGGAGTCGCCCTTGGTTGGCTGGGCGCGAGCGGAGGCTTACTAAAGAACATTTCCAGCCCGGCGCAAGAGGAGATTTCCCCGTTAAAAACGAGCAAAAAAAGCGCGCATAGCCAGCGCTTTACGAACTGGCGCTGGAGTAGTGGCGAAGGGCAAATCGCCAGAAAATTCGGGAGAGGAGAAACGCGATCGTGCTTGCCATGACGAGATGAAACATGAGCCAGGCCGGCTGGCCCAGCGGCTTGATCAGAAGCTTCGCCGGAATGTTCGCCACGATGACTACCGGAATGATCCAGCCGAAAATGAATTGGAAAAGGCGGGGGAAAATCGCGTCGGGATAGCGCGCAATATGGAGAAAATTAAAGTAGCCATAGACCAGGCCCTGGGCGCGGACAATCCAGAAACTGATCGCGGCCAGTGTGAGCATGATCGAATAATGCACGGCCACGCCGAAACCGAGCGCGAACACATAAAGCACGATCATCGAGAGGCTCGGCGTGATCTGTAACTTCGTCAGCGCGACGATTACCACGATGGCGCCGAGGATCGCGTTAAACACGCTATCGAGTCCGAATTGTTTGGTGGAAACCGCGAACTGACTATCGATCGGCAAGACCAGCAACGAATCCAGCCGTCCCGTCCGGACGAGATCTGGAATATTCGAAATGTTGACGAAGAAAAACGCCTGGAACAATTGCGCGATCATCTGGTGCGTGCCAACGAGCAGGATCACCTCCCATTTCGTCCAATCGCCGATCCGGTCGACCTGCCCGAAGATGATGCTGAAAAAAGCGACCTGGCCGCAGAACCAAAGGACTTCCACGATCATCCAGAGAATGAAGTTGGCCTTGAAACTGAGCTCGCGAATGAGCGAGTTGCGCAACATGATTCCCCAGATCTCCAGATAACGGCGCATCGTTAGGTCTTTTCCGGCCGCGCGGGCGCTCAGTCAACCGCCGCAGCGTAAACGATATAATCCCGAGCCGCACGCCAGACTATGGCGTCGGCGGCGCCGGCGGCGGTTTCGGCGCGGCGTGTGTCGCAGCACCGATTTCTCGATCCACA
>DATILK010000480.1:0-1746 GCA_035476555.1 Chthoniobacterales bacterium
GGCCATATCCAAAGCTTCGGAGCGTGAGACGGCGACGCGCTCGAACGGATGATTCGCCTTGATCTCCTTTTTCATCTCCGCCTCGATCTTCTCGAAATCGTCGGGCGAAATGCGGTGATCCAGTTCGAGGTCGTAATAAAACCCGTTCTCGACCGGTGGCCCGGCCGCGAACTGGGCGTCCGGCCAGATCTTGAGGATCGCCGTGGCGAGAACATGCGCTGCCGAATGGCGGAGCCGTTCGATCTCCGTCATCTGCGCGCGTTGTTCGGGAGTTTTGCGGTCGTCGTCCATTGGAAAAAAGTCAGAGATCCTTCGACTTCGCTCAGGATGACAAGGAAATGAGAAAAGGAAAGTGGCCCGCGAGAATTTTCGCGCCTACTTCACTCCCGCCAGCTTCTTTACGTCGATCCGCTTGAGCCAATCCTGGAGATCTTTCGACTCCTGGTTTTGCGTTTCGATGGTGAGAACGTAGCGCTTCGCGACCATCAGCCAAAGCGTGCCGTGCTTCCCTTCGTTCTCAAAGGTCTCGAAGCCCGGCATGCCTTCTATCGTCAGCGTCTTGGTGTAACCCTCCGGGGTGGACGTGCTCATGCTCCACGCGGCCGTGGTCGACGCGACGTAATCGGGATTCGCGGCGGAATCGAGGATGCTGATCGACGTCGTCGGCGCGTTATCGCCTTCGCCTTTCTTGTAATCGCGGTGAACACTCGTGATTTTCGTGCCGCCGACGTCGTCCGTGGAACCTTCCGCTTTGTCGGCGGTCCAACCACCGGGCGCCTCGGGCAGGAGCGGAAGAAGCTTCGAGAAATCGACGACCTCCGCGAGCTGCGGCGCTTCGTCCGCCGCGCGAGCAACGCCGGCAAAGGCGAGCGCGAGAATCAGCAGAGGAGCGGCGGTTTTCATTCCGGGATCGGCTAAACGCGTGTACTCGATTGACTTTAATGGAGCTGTTTGTCAAGACGCGATGCATGGCGCGCGCCAAATGGCTCCTGGTTTTCATCGTGCTGGCCGCGCTCGTGGTGCGCCTGATCGGGATCGACCAGCCGTTCATCGATCCGTGGAGCTGGCGGCAAAGCGACGTGGCGGCGATCGCGCGGAACTACCTCGAAAATGGATTTCACTTCAGCCGTCCGCAAATCGACTGGGCCGGGAACGAGCGCGGATTTGTCGGAACGGAATTCCCGGTGCTTCCATTCGTGGCTGCGCTTTTTTACCGGACTGCGGGTGTCGAGGAATGGATCGGGCGAATCCAGGGCGTTCTGTTTTTTGTGGCGGCGTTGCCGTTCTTCTTCGGGCTGGTGCGAAGGATTTTCGGCGAAGTGGTGGCGCTTTGGGCGAGTTTCTTTTACGCGTTTGCGCCGCTGAGCATCGTGGCGAGCCGCGCGTTCATGCCGGATGTGCCGTCGCTCAGCCTGGCGCTCGCCGGCATTTATTTTTTCCTGCGATGGATCGAGGAGGAAAAATTTCGATGGCTGGTGACGTCGGCGGTTTTGGTTTCGCTCGCGCTGCTCATCAAGCTGCCGACGGCGATCATTGGCGCGCCGTTGTTTTATTTGGCATTACTGAAAAGCAGCCGGGGAAAATTTACGGACGGGCAGGAGCACGTCCCTCCAACAAGTCTCTTCGCGCGCTGGGAGCTCTGGTTCTTCGCGGCGATCACGCTGATTCCTTCCGCGATCTGGTACTGGCATGCGCATCGGATCGCGGAGCGGTTCTATCCGCATCATTTTTTCGGCGCGGGCGGAT
>DATILK010000481.1:0-5886 GCA_035476555.1 Chthoniobacterales bacterium
TCCTGATTTATTGGTCGGCGCTTTTTTCCGGACTCGAGACCGCGCTCTTCTCGCTCAAGTCCCATCAGCTTCGCCGGCTCGAGGAAAAACATCCGTCACTGAAGGATTTCATCGGCGTGTTGCGACAAAATCCGCGCCGCGTTCTGAACGTCCTCCTTCTCGGCGACGTGATCGCGAATGTTCCCATCGTGGTCCTCTGCCTGTTTTTTATTTGTAACGGGCCGTTGGCCGCGCGCGTTCCAGCGTGGCTCGCCGCGACGGTCATTTTCGCCATCGTCGTTCTGCTCTGCGATTTGATTCCAAAATTGCTCGCGCTCTCCGCGCCGTACCGGCTCTCGGCTCTCGGCGTTTTCACGCTCAAAGCGACCATGCCGTTGCTCGATCGTGTCGGCCGTCTTCTCGAGCGCGCCAGTAACGCGATAGTCGATCGTCTCACCCCATTGCATCTCCGGAAACGAATGCGCCTCAGCGACGAGGAACTCGAGACACTCGTCGAGATTGGCGAAGAACAGGGCACCCTCCACGAGACCGAGGGCGAGATGATCCAGGAAATCATCAAGCTCGGCGACAAAACCGCGAAGGATTGCATGACGCCGCGCGTCGACACTTTCGCGTTGCCCGACGACCTAACCAACGACGAAGCGATCGCGCAGTTACGGCAACGTCGCCATCACCGCGTTCCAGTTTACGCGGACACGCCGGACCAGATCGTCGGAGTGCTCGACGTGAAATTGTTCCTCCTCGATGCAACCGAGCATTACACCGAACTGATGGGCGCGCCGTCTTACGTCGCCGAGACGATGAAAGCGATGGATTTGCTGCGCAGCTTTCTCACTCACGCGCAAGGGCTCGCCATCGTCGTGGACGAATTCGGCGGCACCGAAGGCATCATCACGTTGTCCGATATCACGGAGGAAATCATTAGCGACGCCTTGCCGCTGGGCGACGCGCAACTTTACATCGAGCCGCTCGATGAAGGGCGTTTTCTCGTGAGCGGCAACGCGCGTCTGGATGACTTGAGCGAACATCTCGGCTTCGAACTGGAAGCCGACGGACTCGACACGATCGGCGGCCTGATTTTCAACCGGCTCGGTTACTTGCCACCGTCGGGAACGCGTTTTGAAATGCCGCGAGTCGCTGTCACCATTCGGCGCGCCGGGCGAAAACGGATCGAAGAAATTCTGCTGGAAAAAACGGCCTGTCTCGAACCCGAGGACGAAGGCAACGGAGCGGCCGCACCATGATCTGGATGGTCGTCATAGTCGTGCTCTGGACGATTTCGTTTTTCTTCGCCGGAATCGAGGCGGGATTGCTCTCGGTCGATCCGGTTCGGCTTCGCCATCAGGTAAAACAAGGCCAGCCCGCCGCCCTTCGGCTCGATCGCCTCACCAAACAACCGGAGCGCCTGCTCGTTACCGTCCTGCTCGTCACGAACTTCGCAAACATTCTCAGCCTGCTCCTGTTCACGAAGCTGTTCGTCACCCGTTTCGGAATTCTGGGATTTCTGTTCGCGCTGCTGATCGCGCTGCCGTTTTATCTCTTCGTCCTGACCATTTTGCCAAAAACACTCTTTCGGCGTTTTCCGTTCCGCGCCCTCGCCAAGCTCGGCGGCGTTCTCGAAAGCGCTTCGATTTTACTCTGGCCAGTTTTGGAGATCGGCGAACGCGCCCGCAATTTGTTGCTGCCGCGCCGGGCTGAAGCGCGCCGCATTTTCATCGCCCGCGAAGAATTGAAACAGATCGCCGTCCAAAGCGAGCGTGAAGGTTCGCTCACCTCAACCGAACGCGCGATGATTCATAACGTCGTCGATTTCCGCAACGTCCGCGCCGCCGACGTCATGGTGCCGTTGGAGAAAGCCGTGACCGTTACGCCGGACACACCGATCGATGAAGCATTGCGCTTGAGTGCCGGGCACAGCGTCGATCGGCTGCCCGTTATCTCCGACGAGGGCGAAGCGCTCGGCCTCGTCAACACGCTCGACATTTTGTTCGACGAAACCCGCCGTGAATCCTTGAGCCGCTATATGCGGCGCATCGTCATCGCGCGCGACGCCGAACCGGCCTATCGCATTATCCAGCGCCTGCGCGCCGCCCGGCTCGGTCTCGCCGCCGTCATCGACGCCCAGCGAAAATTGATCGGCATCGTCACCGCCGAAGACGCAATCAAGCGCCTCGTGCAGGTGGGCCGGTTTTAGGAAATTCTCGGCGTCCACTCAACAATTGGGCTGTGTTGATCATGGCCACGTGGGTGAAGGCCTGTGGAAAATTGCCGAGCTGGCGCTTCGTCCGCGGATCGTATTCCTCCGAGTAAAGACCAACGTCGTTTCTTAATTTCAGCAGCCGCTCAAAAAGTTTTCGCGCCTCGTCGCAGCGGCCCATCTGGTGCAGGCAATCGGCCAACCAAAACGAGCACGGGAGAAAAACGCCTTCGCCGCCAGGTAGCCCGTCTACGTCGTTTCGCTCAGGCCGGTAGCGCAGAACAAAACCTTCCCACGTCAATTCACGCTGGATCGCTTCGATTGTGTTTACGACGCGTTCATCGTCGATGGGCAGAAAGCCGGCGAGCGGCATCACGAGTAGACTCGCGTCCAGTTCATCGGAGCCGTAGAATTGGGTGAACGCTTTCTTCTTTGCGTTGTAACCGCGCTCACAAACCTGGCGATGAATTTCATCGCGGATTTCACGCCAGCGCTCGACGTGTTCTTCCGCCTCGCAGCTGCAATGCTCGGTCATTCTCACCGCGCGATCGAACGCCAGCCACGCCATCATTTTTGAATGGGTGAAATGCTGCGCGCCGCCGCGCACCTCCCAAATTCCTTCGTCGGGCTCGGCCCATTTCGTCTCGAGGAATTTCATGAGCTCGATCTGCAAACGCCATTCCGTTCCGTTCGTCTCGATCCCCGCCAGGTGGGCGGCGTACATCGAGGCAAGAACTTCGCCGTAAACATCGAGCTGGAATTGATTCGAAGCGGCGTTGCCGATCCGCACCGGCTTCGAGTTTTCGTATCCGGCCAGCCACGGAATTTCCTCCTCGTTCAAGCGCCGCTCGCCGTGGACGCCGTACATGATCTGCATTTGCGAGGCGCTGCCGGCGATGGCGCGCAGCAACCACAAACGCCAGGCGCGCGATTCGTCGAGATACCCCGAAGTCATCAGCGCGTAGAGCGTGTAGGTCGCGTCGCGCAGCCAGCAATAGCGGTAATCCCAGTTGCGCACGCCGCCGATTTCTTCCGGCAACGACGTCGTCGCCGCGGCCACAATTCCACCCGTCGGCGCGTAGGTCAGCCCCTTCAGCGTGATGAGCGAGCGGGTGACCGGCTCTTGCCATTCACCGTAATGCTCGCAGTGTTCCGACCATTTTTTCCAATAAGCCGCCGTGTCGCGCAGCGCATGTTCGTGATCGATCGCGCGCGGCGATTTCTTGTGGGACGCGTACCAGGTCAGGACAAACGGAATGCGCTCGCCCGCCGAAACCTTGAACTTCGCGACCGTCGTCAGGTCTTTGCCCTCCGTTTCCACTGGCGTGCGGAAAATCAACGCATCCGGTCCGGCGATCACTTCCAAAGCGTGGTCGCGTTTCCGCACCCACGGCACCACCCGGCCGTAATCGAAACGAATGATCAGCTCCATGTTCAACTCGACGTCGCCGCTCACGCCTTCGATGATCCGGACGATGTCGGGGTTCTCGCCGCGCGGCGGCATGAAATCGATTAGGCGGACGGCGCCGCTTTTCGTTTCAATTTCCGTCTCAAGAATAAGCGTCCCGTCGCTGTAACGGCGCCGCGTGGCCGTGATTTCTTCGGTGGGCGTGAAAGCCCACCGGCCGTTTTTCCGATCGCCGAGCAACGCGGCGAAACACGCGCCTGAATCGAACCGCGGAAAACAAAGCCAGTCGATCGAGCCGTTGCGCCCGACCAGCGCAGCCGTCTGGGTGTCACTCAAAAACGCGTAATCCTCGATCTTCATTCTGCCGCTTCTTGTCTCATCTGATTCGCGCTGCCATCCTTTGCGGGATGTCTGCCGGCAACCTCATCGACCTCAGCCATACCGTCGAGCACGGTGTGATTACCTACAAAGGTCTGCCCGCCCCGATCATTTGCGATTATCTCAGCCGCGAAGCATCCCGAGCGAAATATGCGCCGGGAACCGAATTCCAGATCGGCAAAATCGAAATGGTCGCGAATACCGGAACCTATCTCGATTCGCCGTTTCATCGCTACGCCGAGGGCGATGATCTTTCGCAGCTCAAACTCGAATCGCTCGCGAACCTCGACTGCGTTGTCGTTCGGTTCAACGATCGTCGCGAGCGCGCGATCGATCGTTTGCCGTTCGATCTTGCAACCTTGCGCGGCAAAGCTCTCCTTTTCCATACCGGGTGGGACGCGCACTGGCGGACCGACCGCTATTTCGAAAACCATCCGCACCTCACTGGTGCGCTCGCCCAACAGCTCGTCGACGCCGGCGTCACCCTCGTCGGCATCGATTCTTTTAACATCGATTCTATCGACGATGGAACGCGTCCCGTTCATTCAGCTCTGCTCGGCGCTGGCATTCCCATCGTCGAGCACATGTGCGGACTCGCCGCCCTTCCCGACCGCGGCGCGCGCTTCTTCGCGGTGCCGGTAAAGGTAAAAGGAATGGGCAGCTTTCCCGTTCGCGCGTTCGCGAAGCTCTAGCTTGCTTTCGTAGTCGAATCAGACGCCGCCAACTTCGCGATCCCCTCCTCCGTCAACCGAAACACCGTCCACTCGTCCATCGGCGTCGCCCCTAATTTCCGATAAAACTGGATCGCCGGATCGTTCCAGTCGAGCACGGCCCACTCCATCCGTCCGCAGCCGCGTTCCTTCGCGATTTGCGCGAGCCGCTCGAGCAGAGAGCGCCCGTACCCTCTCCCGCGTTTCTCCGGCCTAACGAACAGATCCTCGAGATATAGCCCCGGCCGTCCCAGCCACGTCGAGAAATTGTGAAAGAAAACCGCGAACCCGACCGGCTCCGCATTTTCCAGCGCCAGCAAAACTTCCGCCGACGGTTTCGGCCCGAACAAAACTTCGCGCAATCCAGCTTCGGTGGCGACCACCGCGTCCGGCGCGCGTTCGTAAGTTGCGAGGTCGCGAATCAATTGCAGGATCACGGGAATATCCGCTTCCGTGGTCGTTCGAATTTTGAAATCGGTCATTGCAGTTTGTAGATGGTAAATTCCGGCGTTTGCTCGACCAGCGTGGCGTTCGTCGCCAGGTGCGCGGCGAATTCCTTATAGTAATCGAGCCACCACTCCGTGCCCGGGTAAAAAACAAGATGGGTCGCGCCGCGGCTCCGGAGTTTCTCCAGGTTGGCGATGATCTGCACGCTGTCGAGCGGGTTGCCGTCGTAAACGCCGTCACCGAGAAAATGCCAGCCCTTCCGATGCGCGTAATAAAAAACGGTCGGATCGCCGTCGGTCGCCGCGATGATCAGAGAGTGCGGCGTGGTAGCTTCGTTCAGTTCAAGCCCGAGATCGCGGAGCGACGCCGCGGATGGCCGGTAAAACGGTTGGAGACAAAAATAGGACGAGACGATGAACGAGCCGACCAGCAGAAACGCTCCGGGCGCGAGAAGCGAACGCGGAATTCCACAGCGGGCGATCCAAACGCACGCGCAACCGGCAAAGACTGCGGCAATCGGCACCAGCGGGAGTTGATACCATTGGTGGCGATTGCCGTAACCGACGAACAAAATGAACAGCAGCGTCGCCGCGAGCCACCAGTGAAATAACCGGGTCGTCTTTCCGCGCGGCGCGAGCAGCGCGCCAATCAGTGCGAGCGCGAAGAGCGTGAGCGTGAGACTCGAAAACGCTGTTTGCCGCAGGACCTGCCAATACCAGGCAACGCTCATGATTTGAAATCCGCCC
>DATILK010000482.1:0-1848 GCA_035476555.1 Chthoniobacterales bacterium
CGCGCCCGTCTCCGCGATCACGCGCGCACACGCTTCCTCGCGCGCGCGCTGATTCGGTTCGCAGAAAACAATCCGGCCACCGTAACCTTCGACGGCGCGCACTTTCACCTTCGACGAATTCGACGGCATCACGATGTGGGCTGCGATGCCGCGCAGTTGCGCCGCGCGGGAAAGGGCGGCGGCGTGGTTTCCGGACGAATGCGTAGCCACGCCGCGCCGCGCCGTTTCGTCATCCAACGCAAAAACGGCGTTCGTCGCACCGCGCGCTTTGAACGCGCCAACCTTCTGGAAGTTTTCGCATTTGAAGAACAACGACGCGCCGCTAGCCGTATCAAGCCGCTCGCTCGTTAGAACCGGCGTGCGATGGATGTAAGGACGAATCCGATCGTGCGCCTGCCGGATAGCGTCGAGGTCGAGGGACATGGTCAAACGTCGGGACGCGTTTCCTTTCCAAAAAGATTGCCGACCGTCATGCGCTGCGAGACCGGCTCCAGCGTCGCGATGAATTCGCGAAATCGTCGGGAGAACACCGGACCGCGCTCGATCAAATAATAATGGATGCCCGGCGTGGCGACATAGTGCTGCAAGAGTTCACTCCAACCTTCCCAGAGCTGGGCATCGAGTAATCCGTAAACGTAATGGTAATGAATCGTCTCGAGCGCCTTCATGAATTGATACGCCGCATGAAAGAAACGCGCCTGATCTTCCGCGGACAAGGCCTTGAGATCTTCCAGCCCCGTGCGCCAGATGCGGGCCAGCTCGGCGTTTTCCATGAACGGTTTCGTCACATCGCGCAAAGCGGTCGCCGCGGCATCTTGCGCAGCGACTTTGGCGACGCGCGTGCTGCCGCGCAATTGCACTGCCAGATACAACACCGAGACCACCACGGCGACCGAGCCGATCAGCTGCGACACGGCGCTAATGGCTTCCCAATTCATCGTGCGTCAGCCTAAAGGAGTGACTCCCGGTTTTCACTCGCTAAATTAACTTCGGACGATGGAACCTTACGCGAAGCCCAGAGAAAAGAAGATCGGAACCAACCGGCCCAAGATCACGCATTTGCCGAGTGACTTGGAGACCCGCACCCGGCAACAGCGCCAGGCCGAGAAGCAAGCCGTGGCCGCAGAACGACGCGCGATTAAGAAATCAGCTCGGAGACATTTGAAGCAGGAGCTGTTGAAAGAATTAGGCGACACGCCCTAAACTCCTCATTTTTCGCTCGGGATGGCGGAAATTCTGCGCGCTGTCGGCTCACATCCTGCTCTCTTCAGGCCCCACTATGAAGAGCTCTTCCCAAACTCAAATTGCCTCAGAAACCATCATCGATAGTCGCCGACTAATCACCGGCCTAAGGCACGCCCTCGATGTGAATTATGCGCGGGTCCTGAGCAACGCGAGAGAGCAATGGGAGCGCTACTTCGAAGGCAACGACCCAAGCGACGCCTGCGTGCATGTGCGTATCACTTCCGGCAAACCGTCCGCGGGCGTGATCAAAAAGCCGGCTTCGTCGCTGCTTTACGCCACGCGCCGACTGACCGCGTAGTTCATTGCGCGCGGTTGTATTTTTTCAATAATTCGCGCACCCGATCGTGAGGGAGCGCTTCCACGCGATGATCGTCGCGGCCAATCATGCTCTGATTGTCGACCAGCGCGTTTACCACGGCTTCTTCGGTCGCCTGGACAACGGCATCGAAGATCGGATCGAGCCGGTCGTTCGGGATAGTTTCAACGGAACGAGTGAGTTTGTCCGGATTCGACGCTTCGGTATTCGCAGTCGAAAACGCGAGGAATAGATCGCCGGAACCGTTTCCGGAAACGGTTCCTGTTCTCGCAAGCCCTAGCGAAACG
>DATILK010000483.1:0-5534 GCA_035476555.1 Chthoniobacterales bacterium
AAGTGTCCCAGACCGCTCTCGGACTATCTTCGCGCTCCAAGCTGAGACCGTGGAGCAACACCACTGCTTCCGGCGCGAGCTTCGATGTCCACGTGGACAAATCTCCCCGGATTTCCCTCCCCGAATCGGAATCGTCGAGCAACAAAATATCGACGCTGCCGTTTTCGATTTCCGCCAGGGCCGGCGCGCGTTCCGAAAAAAAACGCGTGCGCGCTCCGTAAAATTCTTCGCCGTAATTCCTGGCGTCGCTCCACGCCGGATCTTCTGCCTCGGATTCGCCTGGACGATCGCGCCGGACGCCGATGCATTCGCCGTCGATCCGTTGGGCCAACGCCGCCTGACAAAACGTGAAGAATGCGTCGCCCGCGCCCAGTCCTACCACCACCACGCGTTTCGGCTTCGCGTCCGCGACCAAATCGTAGAGCAATGGCAAATAAAAACGGATCGGCCCGCCAGAATAAAACTTCGGCTGGAATTCGCTGAGGCTTGCCAGGTTTTCAAACATTGAAAGAGCGTCAATCGCAACTGGGCTTCGGCCGGCCAGTCAATCCGTCCCAATAGAGAACGAAACCGGGCCGCCTGTCTAACGATTCGCGAAAATCCTTGTTGCGCGCAGGCCGCTATCGAGAATCACGCGAGATGAGTTTCGCCTCCGAACTGCCGCTTTTGCTCTGGGTAATCGCATCGCTTTTCCTGAACGGCATCGCGCTTCTGCGCCCTTTCACGAGGTTGCGCGGGCTCGAGCTCGTGGGTTACGGCGTCGCCGCGAGTGTGGTTGGTCACGCCCTTTTCGGCTGGGCGATCGCGGCCCTGCCCGCAGGGCGCGGTTTCTTCGTGGCGATCCTGATCGCAGTCACTCTCCTGAGCGCGGTCTACCTCATTTGGCGCGGTGTTTTCCACGAAATCTGGAACGCCCTCTCGAAACCGATCCGCATCGCGCTGGCTCTCTGGTTCCTGCTCCTTCTCTTCTGTCTCGGTCTGCTCCACGTCAGCGTCAGAGGAACGCGACCCCTCGCGGAGGGCATCGACATTTTCAAAACGCCCACGACAAACGTCACGATCCAATACCTGACTTCGCTCCCGGCCGATAATTATATTCCGTTCGCGGTTTCGGAATTTTTCCTGCGCGGAATTTCGTTTCAGAAAGTGAGGCCGATCCTGCCCCACGCCGAGGTCAGCAACCGCACCATCCTGATGTCGCTCGTCGCTCTGCCCTTTCGAGCCGCGCTCGGCGCGCCCTACGATCATCCGGAGCTCGGCACCTATCATTATCTCGATCGCGATTGGCCGGATGTCGGGAAGCTGAACCGAAACGGCGCCTTCGAGCAATTCGAGGTGATCGGGCTGGCGCTCAACTCACTCCTGCTTCTCGGCGCGATCGTTTTCTGCGCCGGTTTTGGCGCTGGATCCGCGGTGACGTTCGCCACGCTTCTGTATGTCACCAATCCCTATTTCATTGGCCAAACGATCTACACCTGGCCGAAGGCGCTCGCCGGTTTTTTCATTCTCCTTGCCTGGCACTCGATCCGCGCCAGCCATGGCGCTGCGATAGTTGCGGCTCTTCTCGCTGTCGCATTTCACTGCCATCCCTACGCGCTCGCCTTCGCCGGCTGGGTCGCCGTTTTCTATCTCGTGCGATCGTGGCGAGAAAAATCCGGAGCCGTTTCTCTTCTCGTCTTTCTCGTCACTTTCATCGCGCTCCTCCTGCCGTGGGTCGTCTGGGCTCGATACGTTCTGCATATCCCGTCTGATTTGATTGCCCAAAATTTCAACGGCCCGGGAAGTGAAATAGCCTGGACGTCACCGATGAACTTTCTCTGGATTCGCGTCCACAATTTCTTTTTCACCATCTCCTCGACCATCTTCGTGGTTTACCCTTTCGATCTCGGTGAAATTCTCGAACGCTGGTTTGTGTCGTTGCCCGGCGTGGTGGGTCTTGTCCTGATGATTCCGGCACTCGCGCGCTGTGTCTCGTTCCCGCAGCCGCGTTCCTGGCTTTGGTACGGTTTGCTCGGGCCGACTCTTTCCATCCTCGCGATCTACAGTTGCCCCGCTCTTCCGGTTCTCCACGGATATCAGGCCCCTCTCGCAGTCCTTCTTTTCTTCGGCGTTTGGTGGCTCTCGGAAAATTGCAGCCGCCGGATTTACCTGCGCCTGGCCACCGTCCAATTTATTCTCAATCTCGGATTGCTCGTGGCCCGCGGCCTAACGAGCGGTGTAAAGTTGTGACGATGGTTCTCGACCTGCCTTCGCGCCATTTCGAACCGCGCCTCTACGGCGTCGGTGCCTGGACGCCGCATCTGCATTTCGCCTACGACCTCGTGGCGGTGCTGAAACCGCGCCTGCTCGTGGAGCTGGGGGTCGATCGCGGCGAAAGTTATTTCGCGTTCTGCCAATCCGCGCTCGAAAACAAAACCGGCACGCGTTGTTTCGCAGTCGATACCTGGCGCGGAGACGAACATGCCGGCGGTTATGACGAGACGACGTTCGGCCAAGTGACGGAGCACAATCGAGAAAATTACGCAGCGTTTTCCAGTCTTTCGCGCTCGACATTCGATGACGCTCTCCCGCATTTCGAAACCGAAAGCATCGACCTGCTCCACCTCGACGGACTTCACACCGAGAACGCCGTTCGCCACGACCTCGACGCCTGGCTGCCGAAGGTTCGGCCCGGCGGCATTCTTCTCCTCCATGACGTTGGCGTCCGGACGAAAGGCTTCGGCGTTTGGAAAGTCTGGGCGGAGCTGCAACAGCAAAGCCGCTCCCGGACTTTCGCCGACGGACCGGGCCTGGGCGTTTGGCAGAAACCGCCCACCGTTCCGCTGCCGGGATTTCTCGAGGAACTTCTCGCACGGCCTAACGAGTCAAACGCGGCCCTGGCGAAATACTACACGGAGCGCGCAATCGCGTTGCAGGAAAAGATCGCGCAGCATTGGCGCGACGGCTCGATCCGGCAAACACCCTTCGCCCAGCAGACCGTTATCCAGGTCTTCTTCACCACGGACGGCTCGCATCGCGAAGAAAATTCCGTTTACGCCCGGGTCGGTCACGAGGGCTGGAAAGATGTGCAGATCGAGTTGCCGCCTGACGCCGGCGCCGCGCCGCTCCGGATCGATTTCGTCAGCGCCCTGACCACGATCGAAATTGCAGAGATCCGGCTGACGCGAGCGAACACCACGTGTTTTGTCGCGGATGCGGAAGCCGGTTTCGGCATGGTCCGGGTCGCGGGAGACGCGGAACGAATCGCCGGCCCCGCATTTCGGCTGCGGGTAACGGGGATCGATCCGCAATTGTATTTGCCGGCGGTTGATCTGCCGGCGGGCGACGCGCCGTTCGTGGTGAAGATGCGCCTGCGTGTTCTCCAACAGCCGCTGTAGCCTTATTCTATTTCCGCCCGTAGGAACTTTCCACCCGGGCTGCTACGTCCCGGTAGCCATAATCTGATTCGTAGATCTGTTTCATGGCCGCGACCGATTTTTCAGCGTCGCCCATTTGCTCGTAAACAAGTCCAAGATTGTAAACGATCTCCTTCTTCGTCGCGTCCATCGAAGTGATTTCTCTCGCCGCTTCCTCCAATTGCTTCGCCGCCAGATCGAGCATTCCGAGATCGCGATAGCAACGGCCCAGCAGGTTCATCGACTTGAGACGGGCATTCGGATTTTGCCGCGCGCGTTGCAACTCCGGCAGCGCCTCGCGCGGCCGGCCCGCTTCCACCAGCCGCTCGCCTAATTCGAAACGAAGCTGAAGGTCCGTCGGATTCCGCTCGGAACGTTTCCGCGCGTCATCAATCAACAATTCCGCCCGCTGTTTTTTCGCCTGCGCCAACGCTTCCGATCGCGCGGCAAACTCCGGCGCATCGGGACCGTGTTCTGCCAAAAATTTTTCATGCGCCACGATCTCGTTGTCGGTTCGGCTGCGCTGGAGATCGGCCACCTTGCGGACGAGCACCGCGTCCGCGCCTTTCGTCAGATCCGTCGCGTATTGATACCAGGCGATGGCGTTCTCGACGTCCTGTTTTTGTTCGTAGAGCACGCCGAGCCGACGCGCGTGATCCACGCTTTGCGGTTCAGCCTCGTGCCGCGCGTAAGTCTCCTCGATCTGCTGGTCGAGCGATTCGCCAGTGAGGGCCATCCGGCTTTGTTGTTCCAGCGAAACCGCAACGTCCTTGTCCTTGATCACGTCGCGATAACTTTCCGCCTGCGTCCAGCCGCCGGTTTTCATCGAGGCGCGCGCCGCCGCGTCTTTTCCAAGCCGCGCCGCCTCGGCATCGGTCGGATCGAGTTCGCTAAGTTTGTTGTAAATCTCGAGCTCGTGCTCGCTCTCGCCGAGGTCGTGATACAGCCGGCCCAGTTCCTGCAAAATTCTTGCATCGCTCGGTTTCTCCTCGAGCACGGTCCGCAACGCAAACACGCCGATCTCCGGCCATCCTGCCGCCACCGCCGCTTCTTTCAGAGCGAGATTCGCTTGCCGATTGTAAGGCTCGTCTTCCAAAACTTTCTCGATCAATTCCACCGCCCGCTTCGGATCTTTTTTCAACTCGCGTTGCGCCTTCATGATCGAAAGCGCGGATGTCGAAACATTGAAGAGCGCTTTCTTCGCCGCCTTTTGCTTCGTCACTTCCGCCCGGCGCAAAAGTTGGCGGCCAGTGAGGAACTCCGGTTCCTGTTTCAGAATCCCCTGCAAGAGCGAGATCGCGTAACCAAAATTTCGCAGCTCAATTGCCGCCACCGCCTTCAGCCAATGGCTGCGCAACGATTCGCTCAGTTCTTTCTCGCTCTTTACCGGCATGACTCAGAACAAATCCAACTGTGGCTTTTGCGAAACGGGCGCCGGCTTTTTTCCGCGACCCCGTTTGACCGGTTTCTGGACTTCGACGGCGCCATTTGGTTTTTCCAAGTGTGCGAGAATATCGCGGGCGCGATCGAGAATTTCTTTTGGCACGCCCGCCAGCCGCGCAACGTGAATGCCGTAGCTCTTGTCCGCGCCGCCCGGAATGATCTTGCGCAGAAAAATGATCTGCTCGTTCCATTCGCGCACGGCGACGTTGAAGTTCGCCACGCCTTTGCGTTCCGCGGCCAACTTCGTCAGCTCGTGATAATGCGTCGCAAAAAGCGTCCGGGCCTTGATTTTGTCGTGGAGAAATTCGGCCACGCTCCAGGCGATCGAGAGTCCGTCGAAAGTGGACGTGCCTCGGCCGATTTCGTCGAGGATCACCAGGCTGCGGTGACTCGCGTTGTTCACGATGTTCGCCGTCTCGTTCATCTCGACCATGAACGTCGATTGCCCGCGGGAAAGATCGTCGCTCGCGCCGACGCGAGTGAAGACGCGATCGACCAAGCCGATCTCCGCGCTCGACGCCGGAACAAAGCTGCCGATCTGCGCCATCAAAACGATCAGCGCCACCTGCCGAATGTAGGTCGATTTTCCCGCCATGTTGGGTCCGGTGATGATCGCGAGCCTCATTCGTTCGCCATCGAGATCGGTGTCGTTAGGCACAAACTTTTCTTCGGCGAGATTTTGATCAAGCACCGGAT
>DATILK010000484.1:0-1500 GCA_035476555.1 Chthoniobacterales bacterium
AAGAGATTCCCTCCAATCCGCAGCCGTTGTTGCGCGAATTATTGCCGCGAGAAGACGAGGACGACGAGGATCTTCTGTAGCCGCTTCGCTGCGCGAAGCGGTAGAGGCGGCTCGACTAGGCAACGTCGCTCTCACGCCGCCCACAGGGCGGCGGCTACAGAAGAGCCGATGTCACAGCACTTCGTCCCACTTCGCTTTGTCCTTCAGCATGGTTTCGCGGAGCAGGCGAATCGGGAGCATGCCGTGGTTCAAAAGCTCGTCGTGGAATTTCTTCAGCGAAAACTTGTCGCCTTCCTGGGCCTGGTAATCGGCGCGCAGCTTCAGGATTTCGAGTTTACCTAACGAGTAGTTGCCGTAGCCGATGTCGAACGTCCCGCGCATGGCTTCAGAGTTGGCCGGCTTCTCTTCCATGAAGCAGTTTTCCTGAAAAAACTTCGTGGCGTCGTCGACCGACATTCCCTGGGTATGCATTTTGATGGAAACGCAGAGCCGGCAGAGCCGCAGCATGGCGGCCTGCGCCTGGACCATCCGATATTTAGCGGCGCGCTGGATTTCGTCCTCGGACGGCTTCGCGTTCGGCGCCGCGCCGCCGAACCCCTCGTCGATCATCATCTGCTCACAGTAATGGGCCCACCCTTCGATGAATGAAGTGGCGCCGAATATTTTCTCGGCCCGGGTCGCTTTTGAAGTGTTCAGGTGAAGGAACTGGACGTAATGGCCGGGATAAACTTCGTGGATCGAGACAAGGTCGCTCAGGAAGTAGTTGAACGAAGTGAGCCACTGCTCCTTTTGCAATTCGGTCCAATCGTTTTCCGGCGGCGTCACATAAAAGTAGGACTCGTTCGCGCGTTTCTCGAACGGCCCGGGCGTATCCATCGAAGCAAAGCTTATCGCGCGTCGGTCCTGTGGCGTTTCTTTTACCTGCGCCTTCGCCTCGCCCGGGATCGTTACGAGCTTGCGATCGGCCACAAACTTTTTGATTCCGTCGAGCCGCTTCGTGATTTCCGGAATCAAATTCGCCGCAGTCGGATGATCGCCCTGAATTTGTTTGAAGACCACGTCCGCCGGATGGGTCTCGTCGATTTTCTTGGCGGCTTCGGCGAAAGCATCCTGCTCTTTTTTTAGCTCAGCCGACGCAAGCTCGAATAGTTTGGCTGGTGGAATGTTCAGCATTTCGGTCTCTGCCAGGAAGCGCTGATATTTGTCCTCGCCGATCGCGAACTCCGGCGTCGCCTTCGGCAATTTCTCTTTCTCGAGCCAGGCTGCATATTCGGTGAGGGCAATCGCGGCGCGCCGGTTCGATTGCAGAAAAGTGTTCCGCAACGTTTCGTCTTTGAGATCGGTCAATCCTTCCGTCAGATCTTTTTTCAGGAACTCAGAGGCGCCGCGGGCAGTCTGGATGGCGAGCTCGACAAACGGCTTCGGCAACGGATCGGCGAGATTCGTTTTCGCCGCGATCATGATATTGGGCGCCTGATTCTCGACGACGATGATGCTTCG
>DATILK010000485.1:0-5167 GCA_035476555.1 Chthoniobacterales bacterium
AAAATAACTGCCGGTGCTTTTCGGCGTAATATGCGCGGCGGCAAAATGGCCTTTCTCCCAGCTGTCGGGCATTTCCGCGAGCTTGCCTTCCGAATCGTAGACATGGACGGAAACCTTGGCCGTCTCCACTTCGGTGCCGAGCCAGAACCAGTACTCGTTTCCCTTGAACAACTGCTGGCGCACCGCCTTCTTTTCTCCCGCTCCCAGATCGCCGCCCCAATAATCTTCGCGGACCTGGAAGCCGTCCTTCACGTAAGGCTCAGCCGCTTGCAACGCGAACGACTGGGCGTCGTCCACCGAAGCCCGTCCAGCGGGCGCCATGATGAACGCCAGCGCGACCACAAAACTCGCGCGTAATGCTGTCTTGAGGAAGGCGGTCGTCATAAACGTTTAGGGAGACTTTTTCGTGATAGCGTCGCCAAGCCGGGTCGTGATGTCGTTGATCTTCTTGACCGAGGCCGGCGGAATATGCGCGTCGCCGACGTCAATCAGCGGCTTCACTTCGATCAGGGCCGAATGAATATCCTGAAGCAATTTCAGATTAAACTCCGGCATCGCTTGAAGTCGCGTCTCGAAATAATTGAGCAGGTCGGGCTGGTGCAACAACTCGGAGCCTTCATCGGAATAACGTTTCGTGACGACGGCAGTCAGTACCTCTGTGCCGCGAAGCCAGCCGCCAAGGCTAACGAGCTGCGAAAGCTTTTCGTCGTGCACCTCGTTCATGGCCTGCTGCACGCTGTTCTGCGTTTTGTCGAGCTCCTGGCGAACGCTCGCCCAGTTTCGCTTGTCGGCCGCTTCCGTGATCGCCTTCGCGTGCGCCGTGATCGAGCTGCTTACCCCAATCGCTTTCGACAGGGTCAGGACGCGCTGGCCGATGTCTTTCACCGTCGCGGCGTCTTCCGCCTGGACGGCGATGAATCCATCCGCGATCACCGCGCCGAGAAGCAATGCGATTCGCGGACGCTCCGTGAAGTTCGCGCCCTTGTCGTTCCGGACGTACTCGCGCCAGTTCACGCCCCCGAGTTTGTTGAGCGCGCCGAAGACCTCGTTCGGCAACGGCACAACCACGTCCTCCACTTTTTTGGAAAGCTGCTTCACGTCCACGTGCTTGGGCACTTCCGCCGCCCGGAGGTTCAGAGACATGGCGGCGAACACAGCGACGCTGACTTTGGAAATTTTAGCGAATGGTATCATCGGGCTCTTCGACTGTTGATTTCGCCTTCGTATTCAGGATTAATGGCCTAACAGTAAGCAGAAGTCTTTGCCGCACAAATCTACCTGTCCAAGATTTTGAGTCTGAATCGCAACAACGCCGCCGCGTGGCGGCATTCGCCCGCATTTCTTTTCCTGGCATGAACCCCCGCCGGCTCAAAGAAATCCTCGCCCGGGCGAAATCGAAGCGCATTCTCGTCATCGGCGATCTCATGCTGGATGAGTTCGTCTGGGGGAAGGTCGGGCGAATTTCTCCGGAAGCGCCGGTGCCGGTGGTCGAAGTCACGGGGGAAAGCTTTTACCCCGGCGGCGCGGCCAATGTCGCGCGGAATCTGCGCGAGTTCAGCAGCAAAGTCGCGGTCATTGGAATGTTCGGCGCGGATCGGGGCGGGCGACAGCTCCGCGATTTACTCGCCGAACAAAACATCGACACGAAAAGCGCCGTCGAAGATTCCACTTTCCCCACGATCGTGAAGACGCGGATCATCGCGCGAAACCAGCAGATCGTCCGGGTCGATCGCGAGCAGTTGCGATCCCCTGCCCCCGCCCACGTTTCCCGGGTTGTCCGAAATCTTCAACGCGATCTGGCGAAAACCGATGCCGTGATTTTCGAGGATTACGGCAAAGGATTTCTGAGCGCCGATCTCGTCCGACAAATTTCCGAGCAAGCCATCGCGGCCGGAAAAATTGTGACAGCGGATCCGAACCCGCAGCATGCCGTCGATTGGAAAAAGCTGACGGCAGTGAAACCGAACCGCAACGAAGCGTTTCTCGCTGCCGGCTTGCCTTGGAGCGATCCGGTGGAGGCGCCCGCTAAAGACAAGCCGCTTCTCAAAGCCGGCGAAATTTTGCTCGCGAAATGGCAGACGGAATTGCTTCTGATCACATTGGGCGAACAAGGAATGATGCTCTTTGAGCGCGGCAAGAAGCCGCATCACATTCCGACAAAAGCGCGGCAGGTCTTCGACGTTTCGGGGGCCGGCGACACCGCGATCGCCCTCTTTACCCTCGCGCTTTGTTGCAAGGCAACGCCGATCGAAGCCGCTGAAATCGCGAATCACGCGAGCGCCGTGGTCGTCGGCAAACTGGGAACCGCGACGGTAACGCCGGACGAACTTCTCTCGAGTTTCGAAAATGACCGGCTCGCCTAACGAGAGCTGGCCCGCTGTTTTTCTCGACCGCGACGGCACGCTGATGCACGACGTCGATTACTGTGGCGATCCGAGCAAGGTCCAGGTTTATCCGGAAGCGGGGCCGGCTTTGCGACGCCTGAAAGAGAAAGGTTACAAGCTCGTGATCATCACGAACCAGAGCGGCATCGGCCGCGGTTATTTTAGTGAAGATGAGTATCGTGTCGTCGAAGCCGAGTTCCTGAAGCAACTTGGCAACGGTTTGATCGACGCCAGTTATCATTCTCCCGATCTGCCGACGTCGACTTCGATTCGCCGCAAGCCGGGCCCGGGAATGATTTTCGAAGCCCAACGCGAGCATCACCTCGATTTGCGCCGCTCCTTTTTCGTCGGCGACAAAGCGAGCGACATCGGCTGTGGCGAGAACGCCGGCGTTCGCACGATCCTTGTTCAAACCGGGTACGGTAGCGGTGAGAATAATTGCCGGCCTGATTGGGTCGCGCGCGACATGGCTCACGCGGCGGAAATCATCTTGAAAGAAAATGAGTAAGGCTGTCGGCATCATTCCCGCGCGCTGGGGCTCGACTCGATTCCCGGGCAAGGCGCTGCATTCGATCGCTGGGAAGCCGTTGCTCCATCATGTCTGGGAACGTTGCCGGCGCGCGAAGAAACTCGATCGGCTGATTGTCGCGACGGACGATTTCCGGATTGCGGAAGCGGCCTTCGATTGGGGCGCGGAAGTCGCGATGACTTCGCCGAATCATGATAGCGGCACCGATCGAATCGCCGAAGTCGCCTCGAAACTAAAACCGTTCGCGCACATCATTAATATCCAGGGCGACGAACCGCTGGTGGATCCGAAGCTGATCGACCGGCTCGTCCGCGAACTGCAACGCGACAAGAAGCTCGAGATGATCACAGCCGCGCACCCGTTCGAAGACGCGAACGACGCGCAGTCGCCTCATCAGGTGAAAGTGGTGGTAAACCAAAGCGGCGACGCCCTTTATTTTTCACGCGCGCCAATTCCATTTGTTCGCGACGCATCGGAGCAGCCGAAATATTTTCGTCACCAGGGCATTTACGGTTACCGGCGCGATTTGCTCTTGCGTTTCGTGCGCTGGAAAACTTCGCCCTTGGAGCGCGCGGAAGCGCTCGAGCAATTGCGCGCGCTGGAGAATGGAGTAAGAATTCGAGTGGTCATGACTGGCAGCGGATCGCCCGGCGTCGACACGCCGGAGGACGCTCGAATGATCGAGCGCTTGATGAAGTCCGCCGGCCCGCGCGCCCGTTCCCGAAAGCGATGAAATATATTTTTATTACCGGAGGAGTGGTGAGTTCGTTAGGCAAAGGCCTCGCCGCCGCTTCCCTCGGGACGCTTCTCGAATTGCGCGGGCTGCGCGTCGTTTTCCAGAAGTTCGATCCGTACCTCAACGTCGATCCCGGGACGATGAATCCGTTTCAGCACGGCGAAGTTTACGTGTTGAACGACGGGGCGGAGACCGACCTCGATCTCGGCCATTACGAGCGCTTCACCAATTGCATTCTGTCGCGCCACAACAATCTGACCAGCGGTCAGGTCTACGAAACGGTCATCAACAAGGAACGGCGCGGCGATTACCTCGGAAAAACCGTCCAGGTGATTCCGCACGTCACCGACGTAATCAAAGATCGGATTCGCGAGATTTCCGACGAAGGCAAAGCTGACGTCGTCATTACCGAGATCGGCGGAACGACGGGAGACATCGAGGGACTGCCGTTTCTGGAAGCGATCCGGCAATTCATTCTGGAAGTCGGCGGGCAGAACGTAGTCAACGTGCACGTGACGCTGGTGCCGTACATTCGGGCGGCGCGCGAGTTGAAGACGAAACCGACGCAGCAAAGCATCGCGAAGCTGCGCGAGATCGGTATTCAGCCGCAGGTTCTGCTTTGCCGGACGGAACATCCGCTCGATGCCGAGCTGCGCCAGAAGCTTTCGATGTTCTGCAACGTTTCACCGCGCGGCGTTATTGAAGCTCGCGACGTCGAGCATACGATTTACGAGATGCCCCTGATGCTGAACGCCGAAGGTCTCGACGATTTGATTTGCGAGCTGCTCCACATCAACGCGCCGCCGCCCAACCTGGCGAACTGGCGGAAATTTGTCGAACGCGTCGTGAGCCCGAAAAAGCAGGTCAAGATCGCGGTGGTCGGCAAGTACATCGATTTGCAGGACGCGTATAAGAGCATTTACGAATCGCTCACTCACGCGGCGGCGAGCCAGGACTGCGGGATTCAATTGGAATTGATCGACGCGGAAAAACTGGAAGGCGGCGTCGATGGTCATCTAAAAGATGTGGCCGGCGTGCTAATTCCAGGCGGCTTTGGCGAGCGCGGTGTGGAAGGAAAAATCAGCGCGGCGAAATTCGCCCGAGAAAATAAAATTCCCTACCTTGGCCTTTGCCTGGGAATGCAGGTGGCGACGATCGAATTCGCGCGAAACGTGTGCGGTTTGGAAAACGCTAATAGCACCGAGTTCGACAAGGACGCGCCTGATCCCGTGATTTGCCTCCTCGAAGAACAACGCGACGTGAAAAACAAGGGCGCGAGCATGCGGCTCGGCACCTGGCCGACGAAAATCGCGAAGGGAACTGTTGCGGAAAAAATTTACGGCGACGGTGAAGTGCTGGAGCGGCATCGGCACCGTTACGAATTCAATATGAAGTACCGGGAAAAGATGGACGAAAAAGGGTTCACCATTTCCGGAACATCACCGGACGGGTCGCTCGCCGAGCTGATCGAGCTCCGCGATCATCCCTATTTTCTGGCTTGCCAATACCATCCCGAAT
>DATILK010000486.1:0-2053 GCA_035476555.1 Chthoniobacterales bacterium
GCGCATTGCTCACCACGCACGAACTGGACGCGTCGATCATCTCATGCGCAATCCGGACTTGAAATGGTCGCAACCAGAAGGCGCTCTTCCACGGCGGCCCGGAAGCGTAAAGCTCATGAAACATGGTGATCCACCGGCCGCGCAACTGGTGCCGCAGCTGTTTTACGAAATTGCGCAACAGGAACGGAACGCCACGCGACTGATAACCGTAATTCACGTAATGCAAAATGACGTGATCGTGCGTGCGCGCCAGTTCGGCCGACGCATCGCAGTCCAATCCTGAGATCACGGCGTATCCCTCTTTGGAAGTCGCCGAGGTTTTTGCCGCGACGAGAAATGTCGTGATGATGCCGTGATCGGCGGACAGGGCGCGGGCGAGATTCAGCGCGTAATCCCCCACGCCGTCAAAACTGCCGGGCAACTGCGGGACGATTTGCAGAACTGTGTCACCCGTTGGCATCGGACAAACGCTTCCGGTATTCGGCCGCTGTGTCGCGCGCGATTTCCGGCCAGGAGAATTTTTCGGCGATCTCGAGGCTCTGCCGGCTCAGTTGCTGATAATGCCCGACCACGTCCGTCAGAAGCCCGGAAAGGACTTCGGCGAATCGCGCCACATCGCCGGTCGGAACTAACAGACGGGCGAGTTCGCCGCGCAAAATATCACGCGGCCCGGGCGCGTCATACGCCACGGTCGGAAGTCCGGCGGCGAGTTGCTCGACGACAGCCATGCCGAACCCTTCCACGTAACTTGGAAATGCGCCCACGGTGCAGTCGGCGACAAGCTGCGGAAGGTGGGCCGGATCGAATTGCGGAACGATCTCGATGGAATCCTCGGGTGTCAGACCGAGATCGCGCCAAACGTTTTCGTTCGCGATCATGGTTCCGAGAAAGAGAAATTTTGCGGCGGGAACTTGCGCCCGAACCGTTCGGATTATTGCGGCCCAATCTTTGGCGCCTTTGCGCGGACTCCACATCCCGATGAACACGATCTTCTTTTGTCGCGCGCGCGTTTCCAGCGGGGCCGCGGCTTCGCGCAAGGCGCGGACGCGCTCGGGCCGAAGACCGTAAGGCTGGACGATCGTCCGTTTGTCCAACTTCATTTCGTCGCGAACGCAGGCCAGCTCATCGGAGTTTGGCAGGTTAAGAAGATCGCAATTGAAAACGGACGCATCGGATGAGGTCCGGGCGCGCCGATTGAAAAACCAATAAAACGGCCGGCCGAGCAGTTTTCCTTTCGACGGGCGCGTCCACCGTTGCGCGGCCATGCGCTCGAACTTTTCATAGAGATGGTAGAGACCAACGGAGCGACCGACGAGCAGTCCGTGGAAGCCTAACGATTTCTTCGAAAATGGCAGCGTGCCGATGAGCGCATCGATTACATCGAAGCGTTCGGCATTTTCCCGAACGAACTTTGCGGCGCGCTGCGGAAATCCAAGCAGGCGCAGCGCGGCGTGCGCGGCAGAAGTAGCCGGCTCCGGAAAGGCGTCCGTCAGGCAAAACTTTTCGACGTGATGTCCGGCTTTGCACCATTCTTCGGTGAGCTCGATCCAGACGCGAGCAGCGCCGAGGCGCGGGTCCCACGGCACGTTGACGACGGCGAGAATGCGAAGCGGCCGGTCCATTCAAACAAAAAGGCTCGTCCAGAATTTGTGGCGGACGGGATTCACGTAATGGCGCAGGGCGATCGCGGGTTTGGCGTAGCGGTCGGAATAAACGAATTGATCGTCGAGCTGGAGCACGTACTTCCCGGAATCGAACGGGGTGGCGCAATTCGCGTGCATCGTCAGGTGAGTCATGGTTTGGTTGGTGAAGAAATTCGGTTCGCCTTTCATTTCGAGAAAACGTTGAACGCTCAGCGACCAATCGAGTTTTTGAAAGAGAAGAAGGAAACCGGTATTGGCCGGATTGTTCGCTTCATCAGGGCGGCGCAACAAACGTTCGTCGCCGGAGAAACGGCAGTCCGCCAGATAAAGCGCGGGAACGTCGCGCCTTTCTGCCAGCGTGTGCAAATCGCCGGCGCCGGCAAAGAATAAAATATCGGAATCGACATAGA
>DATILK010000487.1:0-4981 GCA_035476555.1 Chthoniobacterales bacterium
CGCGTTGGTTAATGCGCCCATAAAGCTCGGCACGGTCGCGCTCGAGAAGAACGCCATTCGCCGGAGCGACTTCGCTCCATTCTGTTCGCTGCTCGGAAAACGGCCTGCCGGTCAGAAGACAAACTTCAACCGCACGCACGAGTCGCCGGCGATTTTGCGCGTCGATTTTCTCAGCGCCGATCGGGTCCAGCGCACGCAAGCTTCGCAGTAATTCTGCGCTCGTGGTGCGTTCCAGCTTTTCGCGCAACGCCTTATTCGCGCCCGGCAGTTTCGCCACGCCGTGAGTAAGCGCTTTGACATAAAGTCCGGTGCCGCCAACAACGACGATTGGTTTACCGCGACCAATGATCGCGTCCGCCGCGGCGCGAAATTTTTCGACGTCCATGTTCTCGCCGAGCGGCACCAGGCCGATCAAATGATGCCGCGCTTTCGCCAATGTCGCGCGGTCTGGCTTCGCGGTCAGCAGATCGAGTCCACGATAAATTTGAAATGCGTCCGCGCTGATAATTTCCGCGCCCGTTCGCTGCGCCACTTCAGCGGCAATCTCCGATTTTCCAGTCGCCGTCGGACCGACGATGAAGAACGCGCGTTTCATTTCGCGTTAAAAACAAAAACCGGGAGAGCGGCCATGACCGCGTCTCCCGGTTTCGTAATTCAAGAACTCGTTCGTTAGTTCGCCGAATGATGCTCGCTCGATTTCGCGCCGCTCACCACCAGCTTGCGGCCGAGGAATTCCTTGTCGTGCAATTCCTCCACAGCCCGCTTCGCTTCGTCCACCGTCAGCATTTGAACGAAGGCAAAACCCTTCGAACGCTGGTTGTGGCGATAGGTGACGACCTCGGCGTTCTGGACCGCGCCGACGCCGTTGAAGAGCTCGAACAGATCGCTCTCGGTCGCGTCGAAGGACAAGTTCCCGACGTAAAGCCGGGGCGTCGTCACTTCGACCGCTTCCGGTTTACGTGAAGGCCGCGCGCTCGGCTGCGAACCATTCCCGCGCGCCTGCGGTGTCGGCGCCGGTCTCGCCGCCGGTTTTCCGCCGCCGGTGAAAAGGTCCATGATTCGCTGGAGCAGCGATTTTTTTACCGGAGCGCGCGAGGGCGCGTTCTGGTGGCGGGAGCGATCTCCGCCCCGTCTGCGGGAGCCGCCGCGCGAACGCCGGCCGTTTCTCCCATTTTGATAAGATGCCATATTGATCCTCAGGTTTTACCCAGTTGTTTAATGTGCGGAGCGCCCCGATTTTTTTCGGGGCACGGTCCGAGGGCGACGAACCCGAATCGCCGCTCCGCAACAGGAGCAGAAACCGGTAAACAATCAGCCGCGCCAAAGGAAACTCCGCCTCGTAGAGTCGGGAACCCATTCGCAAGCAACGGCGGTCCGCACCAGTCAACCGACGAAACAAGACCGACAGGACTCGGCTTTGAGAAACATTGTTTCGTCGTGAAACGCGAACGCCCGGGTTAACGAAGAACATTCCCGACATCTGCGGGAATTATGGCTGGTACAAGCCCGAATGCAAGAAGCTGTTGTAGCCGGGATCGATGATCCCGGCCGACGCCTGCCGTTCCTGTCATCCTGAGCGAAGCGTAGCGGAGTCGAAGGATGACATCATTAAATGGGACACTCGTAGCCGGGATCAGCGATCCCGGCTACAACTCAGAAACCATTCCACGAACTTCGGCAATCCCACGCTCAACGGCGTGGTCGGATTGTAACCAAGAAGTTTTCTCGCCTTCGAAATATCCGCGCAGGTCAGCGGCACATCGCCCGGTTGTTCCGGCAACTGATTGATCTTCGCTTTCTTCCTCAACGTCTTCTCAATCGCGGTGATCAAATCCTTCAGCCGAATCGTCTCGCTCTCGCCGAGGTTAAAGAGATCGTAGAGCGGGCCGTTGTATTCGAACGCGGCCATCACGCCCTGGATGATGTCGTCGATGTAAGTGTAATCGCGCCGCGTCGTGCCGTCGCCGAACTGATCGATCGGCTGGCCCGCGTTGATCTTGCGGGTGAACTGATGGATCGCGAGATCGGGTCGTTGGCGCGCCCCGTAAACGGTGAAGAACCGCAGCGCCACAATCCGCATCCGGTAAAGATGCGAGTAGGTCGAACAAAGAAATTCGCCGGCCACTTTCGTGGCGGCGTACGGACTGATTGTCTGGGTGAGATGTTCGTCTTCGGAAAACGGAACCGTCTTGCAAATCCCGTAGACCGACGAGCTGGAAGCGAAAATGAAACGCTCGATGCCGGTCCGCCGCGCCGCCTCCAGCAAGTGAAGCGTCCCGCTCACGTTCGTGTCGTAATACAGCTGCGGCTGGCTGATCGATGGCCGGACGCCGGCGCGCGCCGCTAGATGCGCGATCGCGTCGAATTTTTCCCGATGAAACAGCAGGTTCACCGCTGCGGCATCGCGCAAATCGATCTGATGAATCGGGACCTCACCGGCGACGGCCGCGACGTTGGCCTGTTTGATCTGCGGATCGTAGAAGTCGTTGAAATCGTCGAGAACCGAAACGTCGTGGCCGGCCGCGAGCAATTTTTCGACGAGGTGTGAGCCGATGAAACCCGCGCCGCCCGTAACCAAAATCCGCATCGCGCGACCGTAAAGACGAAGGCCCAGCCGAGCAAGCCGTTAGAACTGGGCGCGATGGCTCAAAAGGTAAATCCAATTGACCGCGATCAGCGCAACGACGGCGATGCGGACGGCGTTCTTTTCGGCGCGCGACCAATCGATCAGGCGCAGTCGCGGCGCGCCGGTAAGCAGGACGATCGCCGCGTAGATATCGAAAAGCGCGACGCCGCAGAGCGCGACCAGAGCCAACGGATTCCAATGCCACGCCACCGAAAAATTTCCGTGGAGAAGCGCGATCGCGCATCGCGTCGCGCCGCAGGTCAGACACGGATAACCCGTCACGGCGAGAAACGGACAACGAAGCGTCGGCAAATGAAGACCCAACCAAACCGCGCCGCCAATGAGCGCCGCAATGGAAACTGCCAGCCACACCAGCTCGTGATCAAAACCGGCGGCAGGCATCCGGCGCCGCGCGACACGCATTGGAAATTAACTTACCGCCATTCGAACTCTCAATGCGCCGGCCAATGGAACGAGCTGATAATGAGCGCAAAAATCGCGGCGAGCGCGCCGCAGCAAACAACGATCGGTAAGATAATTGAGAGGAGGGCTTTCCCCACCGTAGTTTGCTGGGCGCGCATAAAGCCGATGCATTCCAGGACAATGGCGTAAATGCCGCCGACGTAGCTGCCGCAAAATGGAATCACGGCAAACAATTGGGCTGCTCCGCTGGAAAAGCAGACGACGCGAAAGGTCGTTTCGAACGGCCGGTTCGCGCCGCCGAACATCATCAGGCAAAGATGCAGAATTCCGCTCCAGACAAAAAGGCCGCACGCCAGCAGGAGCGGAGAAATAACCAGCACCACAACGAACACTCCGATGCCGAACATACTGGCGACCGAGTTACGCGATCCGGTCATCGATTCCAGGCCGAATTGGAAAAGCATCGAGACAATTGCGCCGATCGTTCCGCCAATCAGGCCGAAGAGAAGCGGATCCATCAGGCCGCCTTCGGGGCGCATCATGGTGAATGCGTCACTCGGTTTGGTTATGAGGAGGCTGACGGTATCGAACCACGCTTTAACGAAGCCGAGCTGGGCGCGGTGTTCCCATGGCAAACCTGCGCCGGCCGGAGCAGCGGTAACTCCGGCGGCAACCACTGGCACGGTAGGCGGCGAACCTGCAGCCGGAGGAACGGCGGCGGCTCCCACGAACTCGCTCAATGGCCGCCAATCGGCCATGCCGGTTTGCCAGCCGAGATCGGTCGGGCGGAATTGGCCGCTGGTCATCCCGGCCTGGATTTGTTCGAGAGTAAATTCACCGAGTTTCGCTCCATCCCGCGCCACATGAATCATGGCGTTGGTTGTATGAAGCGAGCGAGGTTAAGTCAATCTTCTGTAGCCGCCGCCCTGCGGGCGGCGCCAGCGTGAGCGACGTTTCGCTATCACGCTTCGCGCAGCGAAGCGGCTACAACTAGTCGAACCGGCTTTTTATTTCCTTGTCCGGCGCATCCAGCGCGCGCCAGAAATACCATGCGGCCACGGAACGGTACGGCCGCCATTTTTCGCCGATCTTTTGAAACTGTTTCGGGGTCGGCAGTTTTCTGCGGCCAAAAGTTTTCGCGAAACCTTTTTGCACGCCGTAATCGGCGACCGGCCAGACGTCGAGCCGGCCCAGGTCGAAGAGCAAAAGCATCTCGACCGTCCACCGGCCGATCCCGCGCACTTTCGTGAGCCGCTCAATGATTTCCTCATCGCTCATTTTCCCCAGCTCGCGCCGGGCCGGAACAGTTCCGTCGAGCGTTTTTGCCGCGAGATCTTTTAAGGCGGCGACCTTGCTGCGCGAAAGGCCGGCCGCGCGCAGTCTTTCATCCGGCGTCTTCAACACCTCCGCCGGATCGAGCCATTTTCGTTTGCCGTAGAGCGCGCGGACCCGGCCCCAGATCGTGGCCGCCGCTTTCCCGTTGAGTTGTTGATAGGCGATCGATTCCGCCAGCGCGTCGAACGGCCTAACGAGTTCGTTCGCGGCGACGTTGAAACGTCGCGAGCGCGCGATTAGGGCAGCGAAGCGCGGATCGCTCCTGGCAAGATGGTCGATGGCCTTCTTCATCCGGTCTTTGAACAGTATTTCGGCGCGCGAGACAAATCCGTTTTGTGCTGGCGTCCGATTCAGTTACGATCCTCGGCGAATGAGACGCTCCACCAGCCTCCAGCTTTGCGCTGCCTTCGCATTTTTCTGGCTGGCCGGTTGGGGCCGGGCTCAGGAGGCCGTTGTTCGCAGGATAGACAACGCCAAAGATACGGCTGTTTCACTCGACATCATCGAGTTGGAATCCAGTTACGTTTTTGAAAGCGACCTCCGTCGCAGCGGCAGTTTCGGCGAGCAGTCCGCGATCCAGAATTCATTCGGTTACGG
>DATILK010000488.1:0-3387 GCA_035476555.1 Chthoniobacterales bacterium
ATGGGCGTCGCCACCCCGCAACTCAGGTTTTCCAGGCCTTGCGCATGGAAGTCAACGACGAGCTGGGCGCGCTCGACCAGGGGTTGCGCGTGGTAACCCATCGTCTCGAGCCCGGAGCGCGGATCGCGGTGATTTCATTTCATTCGCTGGAAGACCGGATGGTGAAAAATTTCTTTCGCGAACGCAGCCGCGAATATTTCGATCGACCCGAATGGCCGGAGCCGCGCCCGAACAAGGAGCGCGATCTTATCGTCATTACGGCAAAGCCGGTCGAGCCAAGCGAAAACGAACAGCGCTTCAATGCGCGAGCGCGGAGCGCGAAACTGCGCGTTGCCGAAAAACTGAGATGAACCGCTCAAAACAACTCAATCGCCTGGGCGCGGTTTCTCTGGCGCGCTGGATTGTGGTCACCGCTTTGCTGGCAGTGGCAGGACTCTGCTACGTTTATCTCAGCTTGCAGTTACATCGCTTGGGCGATCGCAAGAAATCGCTCGAGACCGAACTCGCAGGTCTGCGCACACAAAACGACGTCGCGAATGTGCAGATTGCGGCGCTCACTTCGCGTAGCGCACTGCAACGCCGGCTGAAGGAAGGTTACCTCAAGATGGTTCCAATTGCGGAACAAAACATCGTCCGGCTCGCACCGATTCGTCCCGCGCCAGAGGAAAATGCCATTCGCCCGGTGGCAAACGATCAGGTTGGCAGATGAGATGGAATGGACGGACACGGTGCGCACTGATTTGCATCGCTTTTGTCCTGCTCTTTAGCGCGTTCTCGTTTCGCCTCGTTTATCTCCAGCTGGTCAAACACGACGAGTACGCCGGGCTGGCGGCGGAGAAACACGTCTACAAACAACCGATCTATGCCGAACGCGGCGCGATCACCGATGCCAATGGCGAAGTCCTCGCCCACAACGTGCCGGTGGAAATCGTCGTCGCCGACACATCACATTTAAACAAGGAGAAAGTGGCCGAAGCCGTCGCGCTGCTGAGTCGCGACCTGAAAATCGATGCGGACGAGCTGTGGGGAAAACTCGGGAGCGACCGGCATTACATCGTCTTAAAACGGGATGTACCGGAATCAGCAGCCGACGCGCTTCGGGCCAAACTTCGAGAGGAAAATCTACGCGGCATTTTTTTCGAACACGATGCCACGCGGCTTTATCCCAACGGGTCGATGCTTTGTCATGTCATTGGATTTACCGATTTCGATCACAAGGGGATACAGGGCGTGGAAGCATCGATGGACGAATATCTGCACGGGCAGGACGGCTATCGCTACATCGAACACAATCGCGCTGGCCAGGAGATCGTGCTTTATCGCGGACAGGAACGCGCCTCACGGGATGGTTACCAGGTTCATCTTACCGTCGATCTCAATTTGCAGAATATCGTCGAGAACGAGATCGATGCCGCGGTGGGCGAATATTCGCCGGAAAAAGCCATCATCATTCTTATGCGGCCGCAGACCGGCGAGATTCTGGCGATGGCGAACCGGCCAAACTTTGATCTCAATCAGCGCAGCACCGCCAAGCCCGAGCAAATGAAGAACCGGGCGGTCATCGACATGATGGAGCCAGGCTCCACCTTCAAGATTGTGGCCGCGGCGGCGGCGCTAAACGAAAAGAAGGTCCGGCCGGACACGACGATTTTTTGCGAGAACGGGGTGTGGAACTATGGCGGCCGAGCGCTGCACGATCATCGCCCCTACGGCGAGCTGAGCGTGCGCGATATTCTGGTGAAATCGAGCAATATCGGTGCGGCCAAACTTGCGATTAGCCTGGGAGATCAGAAGTTTTACGAGTACATCCGACGATTCGGTTTTGGCGAACGAACCGGGGTGGAATTGCCCGGGGAAATCAATGGAATGATTCGCCCGCCGCAAAGTTGGAGTAAGATTTCCATTACGCGAATTCCGATGGGGCACGAGGTGGGGGTGACACCGTTACAGATGACGGTGGCAATGGCGACGATCGCGAACGGCGGGAAGCTCGTGACTCCGCGAATTGTGAAATCAGTTACGACGGCGGATGGCAAGATGGTGAGCGAATTTTCGCCCGCGGTGGTGCGCCAGGTGATCGCACCGGAAACAGCCAGGCAGATCAGTAACGCCTTGCGTGGAGTCGTCAGCGATCGTGGAACTGCGGCGGCGGCGGCGGTGCCCGGGTTCATCATCGCGGGGAAAACCGGTACCGCTCAGAAAGTCGATCCCCGCGGCGGCTACCAGAAAGGAAAAGATATCGTTTCCTTCGCCGGTTTTTTGCCGGCGGATCATCCGGAGTTTGTCGGGCTCGTCATGCTGGACGATGCCAAGACCTCGAAACCGGAGCTAAACTACGGCGGGATGGTGGCGGGGCCGATTTTTGCCCGCATCGCGGAGAAGGCCGCGCGGTATCTCGATCTCGCCCCGCAACCCGATTTGATGAAGCCGGCCACGGCGGGCCGCGTTGCTTCAACCAGTGCGCCAGAGCATTGAGTAATCATTTTAATTTTACATGCAGCTCAAAGTTCTCGCCCGGGCCATCACGCCACGTCGGGTCATCGGGTCACTTGATCGCGAAGTGGAAAGCCTCGCGTATGACTCGCGGCGAGTGCAGAGCAACACTCTTTTCGTTGCCATCCGCGGTGAGAAAAGCGATGGCCATCAATTCGTCGATCAAGCGATCGAGCAGGGAGCGAGTGTGATCGTAGCGGAACGCGAAATTTCGTCGCCGCGCGCGACCTGTCTCGTCGTCGATGATAGCCGGTCGGCGCTGGCCGATTTGTCGGCCGCATTTTATGGAATGCCAGCGCACAAATTAAAAATGGCTGGGGTCACCGGCACCAATGGGAAAACGACGACGACATTTCTCATCAAACACATTTGCGAAAAGGCCGGGATGCGCTGTGGACTGCTCGGCACCGTACAATACGAAATCGGCGATCGTATTTTACCGGCGATCCGAACCACGCCCGAAGCGCTCGACATTCAGGAATTGCTCGCGCAAATCGTCAACGCCGGTAGCCGCGCCGCCGCGATGGAAGTCTCTTCGCACGCGCTGGCCCAGGAACGAACCCGCGGACTCGAATGGGACGCCGCGGTCTTCACCAATCTGACCCAGGACCACCTCGATTTTCATCGCACGATGGAAAATTATTTCGAGGCCAAGGCCAAACTGTTCCATGATCTCGCTTCACAATCGAAAAAAAAGAAGGCCAGCGCGGTCATTAACATCAACGATCGCTACGGTGAAAAATTGATCGGTCGCCTCGCCGACAAAATTCCGGTCGTGACTTATGGCCTCAGCATGCACGCGGATTTCCGGGCTTCGAATTATCGGACGGAATTTGCCGGTACCTCCTATCAGCTCGACGCGCAGGGAAGAAGTTATCTGGTGCGCGTTCCGTT